>NZ_JAGKRI010000021.1:0-35525 GCF_017939255.1 Aeromonas sp. Prich7-2 | reverse complement strand
TGAGCCATGATCAAACTCTTCAATTTAAGTTTGGTTGCTTCGAAAAGCGGCTCAATGAATTGCTGAATTAACTGCTGCAACTTTCGTTGCTTTGGTCACTTCATCAGACATTGAAAATCAAAAATTGTTTTTGATGCTCGATGCTGCGAGTGCCCACACAGATTGCTTGATTCAAATTGTTAAAGAGCGTCACGCTTATCGCGTTGAGGAGGCGCATCTTACGCTCCTCACTTCGAAAGTCAAGCGGTTGTTTTCGCTTTTCTTTCGGCGCTCACTTCCTAAGGAAGCTGGCTCATCAGGTTGGCGTGTTCCGCCGTGCTGGTAGGGGCGCATTATAGGGAGCCGCGCCGCGATGACAAGGGCTTTTTGTAAAAATGCGCTCGTTTGCTGAAAAAGCAGGCTAAACCCCATGAAATGAGAGTTTACCCCAGTTTCATGCCGATTTTTTGTTCATACCGTCAGTCTGGGCCTGAATGTAGTTGACCCAGCTGGTCGCCCTGTCTTGCCAGTTGTTCTGCTGTTGCAGCTCGCGAGCCAACACCAGCGCCTGAGCATATTGTTCTTTATTGAGGTGTGCCTGCACCAGCAGGGCCTTGGCTCTGTTGCCCTGCTCTCCCTTCACTGACTTGATGGCCGAGAGCTGGATCATGGCGGCATCCGTCTTGCCCTGTTGCAGCAGCAGTTCGGCGGCACGCATGGCGGCCTTGGGGTGAGCATGTTCCCGGGCAAGCAGCTGCCAGCTGTCCACAGCCTTCGGCCACTCACGTGCCCCTTCCCACAACTGGGCCAGCAATTGGCGATTCTCTGCGCTCTGCTTCATCTGTCCCTTGGCCATGGCAGACTCCAGCAGACGCGCACCGCGATAGGGCAGTCCCTGCCAGGCATACAGGCGGATCAGCTGGTTGCGGGCGGCGGCATCATCCATCAGTTGACGGTCGATGGCGGTTTGCAGCAGTGCAAGCGCTCGATCACCACGCTTGGCGGAGAGATTGAGCGACACAGCCTGCTGCCACCACTTGCTCTCTTTCGGCTCGCGGCGGATCAACTCTTCGGCCTGATCCGCAGCCACGCCGTAACGCTGCAATGCAGTGAGGGAGGAGAGGCGGATGATGGCTGCCTGCTTCTGCCAGCTTTTCTTCAACAGTTGTTCACTCTGGCTGGCTGCCTCGCCGTACTGCTTGTTGTGGTAATAGAGGCCAGCCAAGCGCAGACGCAAGGTATCGTCAGCCTTGATGGCCAATGCGGCCTTGTAGCTGGCGATGGCGCCGGACCAGTTGGATTGCTGGGCCTGGATATCCCCGCGCAGACGCAACAACTGAAGTCGTTGCTGCTCTGGCCACTCTTTATAGGCAAGAGCCTGCTCCACGTAGCGACTCGCCTGCGCGGTCTGCTGCAGATTGGCGGCCAGAGAGGCTTGTAACTGCGCCAGCCAGGCGTGCTCAGCCTCGGAACCGGGTTTGAGCACAGCCGCCTTGCTCTGGGCTTGTTGCCACTGGCCGGATTGATAGAGCTTCATCACGGGCTCCAGCTGGCGGGAGAAATGAGGGCTCACCTCCATCGCCAGACAGGCTTGGCTGACCAGGGCCAGCAGACAGATCCAGATCCGCAACATGGTTATGACTCCAATTTGAATTTGAGCGTGATGACTTGCACCAGCTTGTCGGTGGCGCCCGGCCTAGGCTGATAGCGCCACTTGTTGATCGCCTGAATGGCCGCTCGCTCGAACTGGCGCTTCGGCTTGGCCTCGACCACCTCCACATCCTGTACCCGGCCGTCGGCATCGACGCTGAAACGCAAGGTCACGGACCCCTCGATACCGGCCTGCTGGGCCCGGTAGGGATAAACAGGCTCAACCCGTTGCAGTGGCATCAAGAGGTCGCTGGCACCGATTCCAGCGCCCTGCTGCTGTCCATGGAAATTGCCGCTCGCGACCGGAGTGGGACTGGTCGCCACGCCAGGGGCAGAGACCTGTACCGCACTCAGGGTCGAGACCAGATCCAGGCTCGGCTGTACCGAAGGCAGCGGGGCCGCCGCCGGCATGGGCATCGGTGTCGAAGCCAGCACGGCAGGCGGCTCCAGCAGGGGTTCCGGCTCCTGGGGTACCGGCCGCTCACGCACCTGTACCTCGGTCACCTCGTTCTGCATGTTGATGACGATGGATTTCTGCTCTGTGGTCGCCTTCTCCCCTCCGGGCGGCTCCACCAGGGTGGCCATGAACAACAGGATGCCCAGACTGAGGGCGATCCCCAGTCCCAGGCTCATCAACTTGTGTTTCATTTCGGTGCCACCGCCACGGCGATGTTGGCGATGCCTGCCGCCTTGGCTTCATCCATCACCCGCACCACCTTGCCGTGGGGTACCCGTTCATCGGCCTGGATCACCAGGCTTGCCTCGGGCTGCTCCGCCAACAGTCGGGCGAGGGTGGCTTGCACCCGCTCCACATCCACCTGTTTGCGGTCGAGGAAGATCTGCCCCTGAGCGCCGATCGCCAGCATGATGCTGGACGATTTCTGCGCCTTGGCCTGGCTGGCCTGGGGTCTGTGTACCTCAAGCCCGGCTTCGCGCACGAAGGAGGTGGTCACGATGAAGAAGATCAGCATGATGAAGACGATATCCAGCATGGGGGTCATGTCGATCTGCACTTCATCGCGCTGGCGTTTGGATTGCCGTCTCATTGCATTACCTTCTCTTCTCGCAGGCCGTCCCGGGTCTTGGCCAGCGCACGCTTGGCCTGACTCTCGAGCCGGCTAAGTAACAACACGCCGGAGAGGGCCACCACCATGCCTGCCATGGTGGGGATGGTGGCGCGGGAGATCCCGCCCGCCATGCTCTCCGGGTTAAAGCGGTTAGCCGCAGCCAGCGCATCGAATACGCCTATCATGCCGGTCACTGTACCCAGCAATCCCAGCATGGGGCAGAGCACCACCAGGGTGCGGATGAAGATCAGATGACGGTTGAGCGCCAGCTCCACTTCTGCCAGCCAGCGCCCGCGAATCGCGCGAGCGTGCCAGCTGTGACGCTCGCGACGCGCCTGCCAGCGGCCCAGCAGCTCACGCTGCAACGGTGCAAACCCCAGGTTGAGGTAGAGCAGCCGCTCGATCATCAGAATCCACATCAGCACCAGCAAGGCCAGAATGACCCAGAGCACCGGGCCGCCACGGCCCATGAAGCTCTGCAACTGCTGCCAGATGTCGAGCATCATGCTACCCGCTCCACCCTGTCACCATTGCTTTCGGCCCGCTCGGCCAGGATCCCGGCCACCTGCTGTTCCAGCACGTTGGAGAGCTCGGTGAAACGGGACTGCAACAGGCTGTGGGCCAGGATCAGCGGAATGGCCGCTACCAGACCCTGCACCGTGGTGACCAGGGCCATGGAGATGCCGCCCGCCATGATCTTGGGATCGCCGGTACCGAACTGGGTGATGGCCTGGAAGGTGCCGATCATACCGGTCACTGTCCCGAGCAGACCCAGCATGGGGGCGATGGCCGCGATCACCTTGACCATGCCGATGCCGCGCTCCAGGCGAGGGGTCTCCTGCAGGATCGCCTCATCCAGACGCAGTTCGAGGGTCTCCATGCTCAGTTCTGGATGCTTGTCAGCTACCGTCAGCACCCGGCCGAGAGCGTTGTCGGCATGATATTCACCGCTCTTGAGCTGGCTACGAACCCGACCCAGTTCGCGAGAGAGGCTCCACAGCCGTACTCCAGCGATCCCCAGGCCGATAGCGGCCAGCAGCACGATGATGGCGCCGACCTGGCCGCCCTGCTGGACTTGCTGCCAGAAGGTGGGCGCCTGGGCCAGCATATCGAGCAGAACACCGTGGGAGGGATCCAGCGGCAACGCTTCTCCCTCCTGACCCTGATAAGCGGCCACAGCGGAAAGCACGCTGCCTGGCAGGCCCAGCACCGGACTCAGGCCTTCGGCCTCCGGTTGCAAGAAACCAGCATCGCCCAGCAGGGCGAAGCTGCCGATCCGGGTCAACGTCTGCTCGCTGGCAACGCCCTGGGCATCAAGCACCTTGCCGTTGAACTGGGCAACCCGGCCCGATTCGCGGATCTCCTGTAGCAAGGTGGCTGGCAGCAGGGCAAGGGCGGCGCGATCAGGCACCTGTTTATCCTGTGCCATGGTTTTCAGCGGGGCGAGACGATCAGGATACTGGCCCTCGACGGCGGATTCGCTCAGCAACTTGACCGCATCGCTGGCGCCCTGACGGGTGACCGCAAAGATGTCGTTCATGTCGCCGGAGGCTTGCTCCCATTGGGTATTGAGCTCCACCAGCTGCTTTTCATTGGCCGCAAACTGGCTGGCCAGCTCCTTGCTCAGGCGCTGGGCCTCGGCCAGCTTGGCACGGGCACTGCTCAGATCCCTGGAGACAGACGCCAGATCCTGCTGAGCCTTCTGCTCACGGGCCTGTTCCTGCTGCTGCCAGGCTTCCTCGGCCACGGCGGCTGTGGTGCCCAGAGAGAGGACGAGGGCAAGGGGTAACCACTTCATGGTGACGCTCATGACTGGGCCTCCTGACCACGGCTGACGGAAAGGGGGACATTCAACAACTGGGGAACTTTCTTGTCGGCAGCCATTTCCAACGCCTCGGCGATGGGGGAGAGCCACTGGCCGTCGAGGGCTTGCCACTGCTTGTGCTCGGCAGACCAGCGCCACGCCTGGGAGCGATCGGCGGTCATCGCCAGCAGGGAGATCCGACCCAGAGCCAGCACGTCGACCTGGCGCGGTGCGCCATCCAGCACCAGCTCGGCGGAATAATGGTCCAGCCTGCTGCCGTATTCGGCTTCAATCTGATAGGCCTGCAATAGCTGGCGGAACTTCTCCGCCTCGCTCACATCGGCTCTAGCCAGCGTCGCTTTCAAGGCAGCAACCCGCGCCAGACGATCCTCTCTGCGCAGCGGGATGTCATCCTGTACCAGCTGTTCCAGATCGGCTTGCATCTGCAGCATCAGGGGGACAAGCCCCTGTCTGGTCTCCTGTACCGCCTCCAACTGCTGGTTCAGCTTGCCCAGCTCGTTTTGCTGATCGGCCACCAGAGACTGCATGTAGCGGTTGTAGGCTTCCAGATCCCGCAGTTGCAGTTGGGCATTTTGCAGCTCAACCCTGGCGGCGACGGCTCCATCGGCGGCTTTCTCCACACGCAGCTGGGAGGCTTTCCCGTCGGCGATACTGTTCTTCAATGCTGGCGCAACCACTTCGTCGGCGGACACGACGCAATGAACGGCCATGGGTAACAAGGCCAGACCCCAAAACTTGTTCATGATATAAATCTTAACAATGATAACTATTCTCATTGTCTCAAAGAGTAGGGTCACTGGCAATCAGATGATTTTCTTGGCCTCTGGCCGAAAAAACAGGATACTTTTTAGACAAGTACGGGAATAACTGGCGTTGGTAGTCGCAACACCATTTTAAATAACTAAAAAATGTCTTTTCGATCAGCAAGATAAGTGATCGAAAAAGGAGACTTACATGTTTAACGATGCGATCTGGGAACACATAGATCGGTTCACCAAGGCGAAGAAGACCAGAGAGATCCAGCAACAACTGGAGCGCTTCAGTCATCAGATGGGGTTTGATTACTTCCGTTTGCTGATTATTTTCCCCATCAGTATGCAGAAATCCCATGTGGCCTTGTTCAACAACTGCCCCACCAGCTGGTTTGATGCCTATTCGGAACGGCACTACCTGACCCAGGATCCGGTCGTCTTCCTGGGACTGAAGCAGACCCAGCCCATCTTCTGGAACAAGCTCGATTGTGATGCCCCCTGGTTGCCCAGCGCCAGCAGGGAGGTGATGAACCTGGCCGCCGACTTCGGGGTGAGGAACGGCGTCTCCTTCCCGCTGCACACGCCGCAGGGGGAACACGGCATCCTCTCTTTCATCAGCAAGGAGAAGTCCAATTCCGATCTGATGTTTGAAAACGTTCCCCTGCTGTCATTCTGCGCCAGCTACATCTTCAACTCGGCCCTGACCCTCATCAAGGCCAGACCAGACCTGATGAAATACCTGGCCGAGCTGTCGGATCGGGAGAAGGAGTGCCTTTTCTGGGCCAGCGAGGGCAAGACCTCCTGGGAGATCGCCACCATCCTCGGCATCAGCGAGCGAACCGTGAACTTCCACCTCAATCAGGTCACCAACAAGACGGACTCGCGCAACCGCAACCAGGCGATCGCCAAGAGCATCTCCAGCGGCATCATTGTGCCTTCCCTGGACGACGTCACCATCACCAACCTGCGGCTGTCGTAGCCTGTTTTGCCAAAATAAAAAGAGCCGCAATGCGGCTCTTTTTTCATTTCCGGCGACGGCTTATTCCACAGTCACGGATTTGGCCAGGTTGCGCGGCTGATCCACGTCGGTGCCCTTGATGAGGGCCACGTGGTAGGAGAGCAACTGCAACGGCACGGTATAGACGATGGGCGCGATCATCTCTTCCACGTGGTTCAGGCTCATCACCCGCATGGTCTCGTCGCTCTTGAAACCGGCGTCCGCATCGGCGAACACATAGAGGATACCACCACGGGCACGCACCTCTTCCACGTTGGACTTCAGCTTCTCCAGCAGATCGTTGTTCGGCGCCACGACGATGATGGGCATCTCGGCATCGATCAGCGCCAGAGGGCCATGCTTCAACTCACCGGCGGCATAGGCCTCGGCGTGGATGTAGGAGATCTCCTTGAGTTTGAGCGCCCCTTCCATGGCGATGGGGTACTGGCTGCCACGACCGAGAAACAGGCTATGGTGCTTGTCGGCAAACTCTTCGGCCAGAGTCTCGATCTGCTTGGCCAGGGCCAGGCTCTCCTTGATACGCACAGGCAGGGCTTGCAGCGCCTTGACCAGTTCGGCCTCGGCGGCGGCGCTCAGGTTGCCACGGCAGTGACCGACGGAGGCCACCAGCATCAGCAGACCGGCCAGCTGGGTGGTGAACGCCTTGGTAGACGCCACCCCGATCTCGGCACCAGCCCGGGTCATGAAGGCCAGGTCGGATTCGCGCACCAGGGAGGAGCCCGGTACGTTGCAGATGGCCAGGGAGCTCATGTAACCAGACTCCTTGGCCAACCGCAGGGCGGCCAGGGTATCGGCGGTCTCGCCGCTCTGGGAAAGAGTCACCAGCAGGCTGTTGGGGCGTACCACCGACTTGCGGTAGCGGAATTCGGAGGCGATCTCCACGTCGCAGGAGACGCCAGCGATCTCTTCAAACCAGTAGCGGGCCACCATGCCGGAGTTGTAGGAGGTGCCGCAGGCGACGATCTGGACGTGCTCGACCTTGTCGAAAATGGCGCGGGCGCCGTTGCCGAAGGACTCGACCACCACGTGATCACTGCCCAGGCGGCCTTCCAGGGTGTTGGTGATGGCCTTGGGCTGCTCGTAGATCTCCTTGAGCATGTAGTGTCGGTATTCGCCCTTGTCACCGGCATCGTGGGAGAGCTCGGACTCCAGCTCCTCGCGTACCACGGCATGGCCGTCGGTATCGAAGATATGCACGTCGCGGCGGGTCACTTCGGCCACATCGCCCTCTTCTAGGAAGATGAAGCGGCGGGTCACCGGCAGCAGGGCCATCTGGTCGGAGGCGATGAAGTTCTCGCCGATGCCGCGGCCGATCACCAGGGGGGAGCCGGAGCGGGCCACCACCACGCGGCTGTCGTCACGGCTGTCCATCACCACGGTGCCGTAGGCGCCGCGCAGCTGCTTCACCGCTACCTGCATGGCCGCCAGCAGGCTGGGGGCGGATTTCAGCTCGTGGTGCACCAGGTGGGCAATCACTTCGGTGTCGGTGTCGGAGCTGAACACATAGCCCAGCGCCTTCAACTCTTCCCGCAGCTCTTCGTGGTTCTCGATGATGCCGTTGTGCACCACCACGATATGCTCGGAGACGTGGGGGTGAGCATTGCGCTCGGACGGCTCGCCATGGGTAGCCCAGCGGGTGTGGGCAATGCCGGTACCACCGTGGACGGACTGCTCTTCCAGTGCCTTGGCCAGTTCGGCCACCTTTCCGAGGCGACGCACCCGCTGCAGCGGCTGGTTGGCGCTGAACACGGCAACACCGGCCGAATCGTAGCCACGGTATTCCAGACGGCGCAGGCCCTCTACCAGGATTTCAGCCACATCACGTTGGGCGACGGCCCCGACGATGCCACACATACACTTCTCCTTGAAACGTAAGACGTTAATTCGGTTGGATAATGGTTTGTTCAAATCACACGGCCACGGGGGCGCAAATCAGCGTGATCCCCCTGGCCTGAATCTGTTCTCTGGCCGCATTGCTCAGCCCCTCGTCGGTCACCAGGGTATGGATGCCGGACCATGGCAGCTCGAGATTGGGGATTTTTCGGCCGATCTTCTCCGACTCCACCATGACGATGACCTCCCGCGACACTTCGGCCATGACCCGGGAGAGGCCCACCAGCTCGTTGAAGGTGGTGGTGCCCCGCTCCGGGTCGATGCCATCGGCACCGATGAAGAGCTGGTCGAAGTCATAGGAGCGCAGCACCTGCTCCGCCACCTTCCCCTGGAAAGATTCGGAGTGGGGATCCCAGGTCCCGCCAGTCATCAGCAGGGTGGGTTCGTTTTCCAGCTCGCGCAGGGCACCGGCCACATTGAGGGAGTTGGTCATGACAATGAGGCCGCGCTTGTTGCCCAGCATGGGGATCATGGCGCTGGTGGTGCTGCCGCTGTCGATGATGACGCGGTTGTGATCGCGGATCCGCTCGGCGGCGGCGCGGGCAATGGCAAGCTTTCGATTCGAAACTTGTTCCAGGTTGCTGTCCACCACCATCTCGCTGGGGAGGGGAACGGCACCGCCGTAGCGACGCAGCAACAGGCCACCGGTCTCCAGCACCGCCAGATCTTTGCGGATGGTCACCTCGGAAGTGGCGAAGTGTTTGGCCAGGGCATCGACGCTGACTTCCCCCTGCTCCTGCACCAGACTCACTATGGTGTGACGGCGCTGCTGTGTGTTGCGTTTGGTCATTTATAAGTTTCGATTCGAAAGAATGACGAAATATTAATGCCTTTTCGGGAAAAATCAAACGGCAAATAGGATCCGATTTGGTTCGATGCCAGAATGGGGCAGCTGATTTGCGACGAGGATGCCATGCAAAAACGACTCATCTGGCTGGTGGAAGATGAAGCCAGCATTGCCGACACCCTGATCTACGCCCTGCAGACAGACGGTTTCGAGGTGGAGTGGTTCCCCCTCGGCCAGCCGTTGCTGGCGCGACTGGAACAGACGCGACCGGACTTCCTCATTCTGGATGTGGGGCTGCCGGACATCAGCGGCTTCGAGCTGTGCAAGCAGGTTAGGGCCCGTTGCGACGTTCCGCTGATGTTTCTCACCGCCCGCAGCGAGGAGATAGACCGCCTGATCGGGCTGGAGATCGGGGCCGACGACTATGTGGCCAAACCCTTCTCTCCGCGGGAGGTGTGCGCCCGGGTGCGGGTCATCCTGCGCCGCAGCCAGCCAACCGCCCCCCGGCAGGAGCACTTCCTGGTGCTGGACGAGGAGCGGGCCCGTATCTGCTTCCTGGGGCAGCCGCTGGCCCTCACCCGCTACGAATACCTGTTGCTCAAGACGCTCATGCAGTCCCCCGGCCGGGTCTACTCCCGCCAGCAGCTGATGGAGCTGGTGTGGCAGGACGCGGAGGAGAGCCTGGACCGCACCGTCGATACCCACATCAAGACCCTGCGCGCCAAGCTGAGGGAACGGGACCCGGAAGCCAACCTGATCCTGACCCACCGCGGGCTGGGCTACAGCCTGGAGCTGGCATGAACGCCTAGCTGCCGGGCACCTGCCGGAGGCTGACATGAGGATCGGACTGCAACTGCTGTGCGGGCTGGTGCTGATCTTTGCGCTGGCCGCCTGGTTCGTGCTGGAGATCTTCGTCGAGGAGATCAAGCCCGGGGTGCGCAGCGCCACCGAAGACACCCTGGTGGACATGGCCCAGATGCTGGCCCCCCTGGCCCTGGACGACATGCAGGAAGGGAAGATGGCGAATGGCCGGCTCGCCAGCGCCTTCGCCCGCCTCAACCAGAACCCCATCAACGCCCTCATCGACGGCCACCTCAAGCAGCAGGCGGAGTACCGCATCTATGTGGTCGACCGCTGGGGCAAGGTGGTCTACGACTCGGACGGGGTGGATCTGGGCAAGGACTACTCTCGCTGGAACGACGTCTACCTGACCCTGCGCGGCGAATACGGCGCCCGCAGCACCCGCAGCGATCCTGACGATCCCGCCAGCTCGGTGATGCACGTCGCCGCCCCGCTACGGGAAGGGGACGACATCCTGGGTTCCCTCACCGTCGCCAAGCCCAACCGCACCCTGCTGCCCATGATAGAGCGCAGCGAGCACCAGTTGCTGCAGGGGGCGGCTCTGCTGCTGTGCATCTCCCTGCTCATCGGCGCCCTGCTGGTGTGGTGGCTCAACCGCGCCATCGGCAAGCTGGTGCACTATGCGGATGCAATCAGCCAGGGTCAGCCCGCCAGCCTGCCGCGCCTCTACAGCCCCGAACTGGACAGGCTAGGCCACTCCCTGGAAACCATGCGCCGCCAACTGGACGGCAAGGCCTATATCGAGGCCTATGTCCACAGCCTGACCCACGAGCTCAAAAGCCCGCTGGCGGCCATTCGCGGGGCGGGGGAGATCCTGGCCGAGGCGCCGCCGCCGGACATCGCAAAGCGCTTTATCGGCAACATCAATCTGGAGACGGCCCGCATGCAACAACTGATCGAGCGCATGCTGCAACTCGCCCGCCTCGAATCAGGGCAGGGGCTGGACAGACAATCCGTTGAGCCGGCCCGGCTGGGCAGACGGGTGCTCGACGCCCGCCAGATCCAGGCCCAGCGCCGCCAGATCGCCCTGCACGCCGAGCTGGGGGAAGGTCAGAAGCAGAAGTGGGATCCCCTGCTGGTGGAGCAGGCCCTTGGCAACCTGCTGGACAACGCCCTCGATTTCGCCCCCATCGGCAGTACCCTGGTGCTGAGCGGCGCCATGGTGGAGGGGGGTTATTGCTTCCGGGTGCGGGATCAGGGGCCAGGCATTCCCGACTTTGCGCTGCCCAGGATTTTCGAGCGTTTCTACTCCCTGCCAAGGCCAGACAAGGGAAAAAGCAGCGGCCTCGGGCTCAGTTTTGCCATGGAGGTGGCACGCCAGCACGGCGGCCATCTTGCTCTTGCCAATCAGCCGGACGGGGGGGTGCTGGCCACACTCTGGCTGCCCGGCAACTGAGGACACTTCACACCAAGCACACAGAGCCGGGCTAAGCTGCACCTCCTCGATGACGACCGTCCCCGTCGATGCGCATTCATATTAATCAAGGAGATAGATATGCCCCGTATGCTGTTGTCCGGTCTGCTTGCCGCCGGCCTCTTCTGTGCACTGCCTGCCAGCGCCGCTTCTGGCTGCATGCTGTTTGCCGATGGCACCGGCAAACCCGTCAGCACCCAGGGGGACTGTGCCGCCCAGTTGACCCCGGCCTCCACCTTCAAGATCCCGCTGGCACTGATGGGCTATGACAGCGGCTTCCTGGTGGATGAACAACTGCCGGCCCTGCCGTTCAAGGCCGGTGATCCTGATTTCCTGCCGGAGTGGAAACAGACCACCACCCCGAGCAGCTGGATGCAATTCTCGGTCATCTGGTACTCGCAGCGCCTCACCGAGTGGCTGGGAGAGGCTCGCTTCCAGCACTACGTGGACAGCTTCGACTACGGCAACCGGGATCTCGAAGGCAACCAGGGCAAGCACGACGGTCTGACCCAGGCCTGGCTCAGCGCCAGCCTCGCCATCAGCCCCCAGGAGCAAGCCCGCTTCCTTGGCAAGATGGTGAGCGGCAAGCTGCCGGTCTCCGCCAAGACCCTGCGCCATACCGCCAACCTGATGCGTCAGCCCGACATCGACGGTTGGCAGATCCACGGCAAGACCGGCATGGGTTACCCCAAGCTGCTGGATGGCAGCCTGGACAGGGAGCAGCAGATCGGCTGGTTCGTCGGCTGGGCCAGCAAACAGGACAAGACGCTCATCTTCGTCCACACCGTTATCCAGAAGCCGGGCAAGCAGTTCGCTTCCCTCAGGGCCAGGGAGGAGGTGTTCGCCGCCCTGCCGGCCCGGTTGAAGACACTCTGATGCCAGCAACACCGGCGCCTTGCGCCGGTTTTTTTATCCCCCTTCACCACTACTTCACACTGCCCCATCCTCCCTTCACGCGACCCCGGCACACTCCCGTTCAACAACAAGGAGACGTGTCATGGTCAAACAGATTTTCACCCACAAGATCGCCCTGCTGCTGTTGCTCTGCCTGCTGATGATGATCCCGGTTCACGCCATCATGGAGCTGAATCGGGAGCGCCAGGCCTATCGCAGTCAGGCCATTCACAGCATCATGGCCAGCCACAGCGGGCCCCAGCGCCTGATGGGGCCCGTACTGGTACAGCCCTATACCCGGACAGTCACCGTCGAGCAGGATGGCAAACATTTCGTGCGCAAGGAGCAGGTCTATCGCTACCTGCTGCCCAAGAGGCTGGACGTGCGGGCCAGCATGGAGGTGACCCCGCGCAAGCTCGGTATCTATCAGGCCCAGATTTATCACAGTCGCCTCTCCCTCTCCGGCCTGATGCCCACTAGCCTGGCTGACAAGGGGCTGGTGGCCGGCAACCCGAACCTGAGCTTCGACCCGGCGGATCCCGCCCTGGCGCCGGGCAAACCCTATCTCAGCCTGATCCTCTCCGATGCCCGGGGCATCAGCCGCGTACCCGAACTGCAATGGGGGGAGCAACGCATCCCGTTTGCACCTGGCGCCCAGCTGGGAGACGGGCGAGTGGGGATCCATGCCCCGCTCGACGCCTTGCCAGACGAAGATGGCCGCTTTCGCATCGAGCTGGATCTGCAGGGCATGAACGCGCTGGAAGTGGTGCCGCTCGGACAGGACAGCCGGTTTCACCTGAGCGGCAACTGGCCCCATCCCAATTTTCTCGGCGACTTTCTGCCCGGTGAACGCACCCTTGCGGATCAAGGGTTCGAGGCAAGCTGGCAGACCAGCTGGTTCGCCACCGACATGGAGAGCCGCTTCAACCGCATGATGAAGGGAGCGGGCACCAAACTGCCGTCATTCAGCGTCAGCCTGGTGCAACCGGTGGATCACTATCAGCTGAACGAGCGGGCCGCCAAATATGCCCTGCTGTTCATCGGCCTCACCTTCATCAGCTTCTTCATGTTCGAGCTGCTCAAGGGGCTGCGGGTACACCCCATCCAGTACGCGCTGGTGGGCATGGGGCTGGCCATCTTCTATCTGGTGCTGCTGGCGCTGACCGAGCATCTCGGCTTTACCTGGGCCTATCTCATTGCCGCCCTGGCCAGTGTGGCCCTCAATGGCTTCTACCTGAGCCATGTGCTGGGCGGCCCGAAACAGGGCATGGGATTCGCCGCCCTGCTGGGGCTGGTCTACGCCATTCTGTTCGGGCTGCTGCAGGCCGAGGAGACAGCCCTGTTGCTCGGTGCCCTGCTGCTGTTCGCCACCCTGGCGCTTGTCATGGGGCTGACTCGCAAGCTCGACTGGTATCAGGTGATGGAGAGCAGTCCCTCCGCCACCGCATGGGCGGCCCCCCAGCCATCGACCAGTAACACCAGCCATCAGCCATAAGCAAAAAAACCGGCGCCCTCGGGCGCCGGTTTGCATTTCATTGATCGGGCATCACTTCTTCTTGACCGGACGGGGCCAGTTCGGAATGTGGCGCTGGGGCACCCGGGTGATCACCAGCTCGTTTTCCGCCACATCCTTGGTGATGGTGGAGCCGGCCCCCAGAGTCGCCCCCTTGCCGATCCTCACCGGCGCCACCAGCTGGGTATCGGAGCCGACGAAGACATCGTCCTCGATGATGGTCTGGAACTTGTTCACCCCGTCGTAATTGCAGGTGATGGTGCCAGCACCGATGTTCACCTTGGCACCGATCTCCGCATCCCCCAGATAGGTCAGATGACCGCACTTCGAGCCAACCCCCAGCCGGGCCTTCTTCATCTCGACGAAGTTGCCGACATGGGCATCCTGCTCCAGCACGGCACCCGGGCGCAGGCGGGTAAAGGGCCCGACCGAGCACTGGTCGGCAATTTGCGCACCTTCGATGACGGAGTAAGGTTTCACCTCGGAGTGGTCGCCGATCACGCAATCCTTCAATACGCTGCCGGCACCGATGCGCACGTGATTGCCCAGCACCACCTTGCCTTCGATGATGACGTTGACGTCGATCACCACCTCCTCCCCGATTTCCAGGGAACCCCGCAGATCGAAACGGGCCGGATCGATCAGGGTGGCGCCAGCGATCATCAGCTTCTCGGCCTGCATCTGCTGGTAGCTGCGCTCGAGCGCCGCCAGCTGCACCCGGTTGTTGGCCCCTTCCACTTCCATGGCGCTGTCCGGATGGACTGCAGCGATGGGGCAGTTGTCACCGTGGGCCATGGCAATGACGTCGGTCAGGTAGAACTCGCCCTGGGCATTCTTGTTGTCCAGGCGGGAGAGCCAGCTGCGCAGCTGGCCGCCGTTGGCCACCAGCACGCCGGTGTTCACTTCACGGATGGCGAGTTGCTCGGCGTTGGCATCCTTCTGCTCGACAATGCCGACCACCTGGCCGTGTTCCCGCACGATGCGGCCATAGCCGGTCGGGTTGTCCAGTACCACGGTCAGCAGCGCCATGCCATCGTCGGCCTTGGCCGCCAGCAACCGTTGCAGGGTCTCGGGCTGGATCAGCGGGGTATCGCCGTAGAGCACCAGCACGTCGTCTTCGTCATGCCAGAACGGAATGGCCTGGGCCACGGCATGGCCGGTCCCCAGTTGCTGGGCCTGCAGCACCCAGTTCAGGTCGGATGCCTGGATCCGCTCCTTGAGCAGCTCGGCACCGTGGCCATAGACCAGGTGCAACTGTTCGGCACCAATCTGGCGAGCGGTATCGATCACATGGGAGACCATGGGCTTGTTGGCCACGGGGTGCAGCACCTTGGGGAGAACAGAACGCATACGAGTACCTTTACCCGCAGCCAGGATCACGACATTGAGAGACATAGCTAGCCTTTGAAACAGGTGGAAATGCTGGGCGGAGTCTATCCAACGGGCAAAAAAAAAGCGACCCGAAGGTCGCTTTTTGCATCACCGTGATTAGCGGTAATTCTTTTTGACGATATCGATAACCCGCAGCTGGGCCATCGCTTTGGCCAGCTCGGCAGATGCCTGAGCATAGTCGATATCACCATGGGAGCTGTTGATCCGCTCTTCGGCACGACGCTTGGCTTCCTGGGCTTTCGCCTCATCCAGATCGTCTGCGCGAATGGCGGTATCGGCCAGCACGGTCACGGCTTCGGGTTGTACTTCCAGCATGCCGCCGGAGATGTACAGCACCTCTTCGCTACCATTTTGCTTGATCAAGCGGACCAGGCCCGGCTTGATGGCAGTCAGCAACGGAGCATGACCGTGGCGGAGACCCAGCTCACCTTCGGAGCCTGATACCTGGGCAGATTGCACGCGACCGGAAAACAGTTTTCCTTCGGCGCTCACCACATCCAGGTGAAAGGAGATCATCTCAGCCATGGGCCCTCCTATCGAGGCTTACAGTTTCTTGGACTTCTCGACGACTTCGTCGATGCCGCCAACCATGTAGAACGCCTGCTCCGGCAGATCGTCATACTCGCCCTTCAGGATGCCCTGGAAGCCACGGATGGTTTCCTTCAGCGGCACGTATTTGCCCGGAGAACCGGTAAATACTTCGGCCACGAAGAACGGCTGGGACAGGAAACGCTCGATCTTACGGGCACGGGCTACGGTCAGTTTGTCTTCTTCTGACAGTTCATCCATACCCAGGATGGCGATGATGTCCTTCAGCTCCTTGTAGCGCTGCAGTACGGTCTGAACGCCACGAGCGGTCTCGTAGTGCTCCTTGCCAACCACCAGCGGATCCAGCTGACGGGAGGTGGAGTCCAGCGGGTCAACGGCCGGGTAGATACCCAGTGCCGCGATCTGACGGGACAGTACGACGGTCGCATCCAGGTGGGCGAAGGTGGTCGCCGGAGACGGGTCGGTCAAGTCATCCGCAGGCACGTAAACGGCCTGTACGGAGGTGATGGAACCAGTCTTGGTGGAGGTGATGCGCTCTTGCAGAACACCCATCTCCTCGGCCAGGGTCGGCTGGTAACCTACTGCGGAGGGCATACGGCCCAGCAGTGCGGATACTTCGGTACCGGCCAGGGTGTAACGGTAGATGTTGTCCACGAAGAACAGCACGTCACGACCTTCGTCACGGAACTTCTCGGCCATGGTCAGGCCGGTCAGCGCCACGCGCAGACGGTTTCCGGGCGGCTCGTTCATCTGACCGTAAACCAGAGATACTTTGTCCAGTACGTTGGACTCCATCATCTCGTGGTAGAAGTCGTTACCCTCACGGGTACGCTCACCTACACCGGCGAACACGGAGTAACCGCTGTGCTCGATCGCGATGTTACGGATCAGCTCCATCATGTTGACGGTCTTGCCTACACCGGCGCCGCCGAACAGACCAACCTTACCACCCTTGGCGAACGGACATACCAGGTCGATAACCTTGATGCCGGTCTCCAGCAGCTCGGTGCTGTTGGACTGATCTTCGTAGCTGGGGGCTTCGCGGTGGATGGACCAACGCTCTTCTTCGCCGATCGGACCCTTCTCGTCGATGGGGTCGCCCAGTACGTTCATGATACGGCCCAGGGTCGAGGTACCGACCGGTACCTGGATGGCCTTGCCGCTGTTAACTACTTCCAACCCACGACGCAGACCGTCGGAGGAACCCATGGTGATGCAACGCACGACGCCGCCGCCGATCTGTTGCTGAACTTCCAGTACCAGACCCTGGCCTTGGCCTTCGCTGACAACCTTCAGTGCATCGTACACCTGGGGCACGGCATTCTGCGGGAACTCGATGTCCACCACAGCGCCGATGATTTGGACGATGAAACCGTTACTCATGTCAAATCCTCTAAACCTTTGATAACCCTTGCCTTACACCGCAGCAGCACCGGAAACGATCTCTGTGAGCTCCTGGGTAATACTGGCCTGACGGGCCTTGTTGTATACCAGTTGCAGATCGTTAATCAGGTTGCCGGCGTTGTCAGTCGCGGCTTGCATGGCAACCATTCGGGCTGCCTGTTCACTTGCCAAGTTTTCTACCACACCCTGGTAGACCTGGGATTCGACGTAGCGAATCAGCAGGGTATCCAGCAGTTGCTTGGGATCCGGCTCATAGAGGTAGTCCCAGTGGTGCTTCTTGGCGAGCTTGCTGTCTTCTGTTACGGGCAAAGGCAGCAGTTGATCGACTTTTGGTTGCTGAACCATGGTGTTGACGAACTTGTTGTACACCAGATACAGCCTGTCAATCTCACCGTTGTCGTAAGCCTTCAGCATGACCTTCACTGAACCGATCAGGTCATTGACGCTCGGGTTGTCACCCAGTCCGGAGACGTGGGCTTTCACCTTGGCGCCGTGCCGTTCAAAGAAGTTGGAGGCCTTGTTACCGATCAATGCCAGGTCAACCTTGGCACCTTTCGCGCTCCATTGCTTCATATCATTGAGGGCAGCCTTGAACAGGTTGATGTTCAGACCACCACACAGGCCACGGTCGGTGGAGACGACGATGTAACCCACTCGCTTCACCTCACGTTCGATGAGGTAGGGGTGCTTGTATTCCAAGTTCCCCTGAGCGATATGGCCGATCACCTTGCGCATGGTTTCAGCGTACGGACGGCTGGCAGACATGCGTTCCTGCGCACGGCGCATCTTGCTCGCTGCCACCATTTCCATAGCGCTGGTGATCTTCTGAGTGTTCTTCACACTCCCGATCTTGTTACGTATCTCTTTTGCGCCGGCCATCTCTTCTCTCCATCAGGTGGCAGCTTGCGCTGCCACACACGCTTACCAGGTCTGGGTTGCCTTGAAGTCATCCAGCAACGCAGTCAGCTTGCCAACGATCGCGTCGTTGTAGTCGGCCTTGGCATTGATTTCAGCCATCAGCTCGGCATGCTGGGTATTGGCGTAAGAGAGCAGAGCGGCTTCGAAGTCGACGATCTTGCTCAGTTCGACATCGGCGAGATAACCCTTCTCGGCGGCGAACAGCACCAGGGATTGCTGGGCCACGCTCATCGGAGAGTACTGCTTCTGCTTCATCAGCTCGGTGACTTTCTGACCGTGATCCAGCTGCTTGCGAGTGGCATCGTCCAGGTCGGAAGAGAACTGGGCAAATGCCGCCAGTTCGCGGTACTGGGCCAGCGCGGTACGGATACCACCGGACAGCTTCTTGACGATCTTGGTCTGAGCAGCACCGCCCACACGGGATACGGAGATACCCGGGTCAACCGCCGGACGAATACCGGAGTTGAACAGCTGGGAGGTCAGGAAGATCTGGCCATCGGTGATGGAGATCACGTTGGTCGGAACGAACGCGGAGACGTCACCGGCCTGGGTTTCGATGATCGGCAGGGCGGTCAGGGAACCGGTCTGGCCTTTCACGGCACCGTTGGTGAACTTCTCTACGTACTCGGCGTTGACGCGAGCAGCACGCTCCAGCAGACGGGAGTGCAGATAGAAGACGTCACCCGGGTAAGCTTCACGTCCAGGCGGACGGCGCAGCAGCAGGGAGATCTGGCGATAGGCAACGGCCTGCTTGGACAGGTCATCATAGATGATCAGTGCGTCTTCGCCGCGGTCACGGAAGTACTCGCCCATGGAGCAACCGGCGTAGGGAGCCAGGTACTGCAGAGCAGCCGCTTCGGAGGCAGAAGCCACGACCACGATGGTGTTGGCCAGGGCACCGTGCTCTTCCAGCTTGCGCACCACGTTGGCGATGGTGGAGGCCTTCTGGCCGATCGCAACGTAGACGCACTTAATGCCGGAATCTTTCTGGTTGATGATGGTGTCGATGGCGATGGCGGTCTTACCAACCTGGCGGTCACCGATGATCAGCTCACGCTGGCCACGACCGATAGGGATCATGGCATCGATGGCTTTCAGACCGGTCTGGACTGGCTGGTCAACAGACTTACGCTCGATAACGCCCGGGGCGATCACTTCGATCGGCGAGAAGCCGTCGTTGTCTACCGGACCCTTACCGTCGATCGGCTGACCCAGGGTGTTGACCACCCGGCCCAACAGACCACGACCGACCGGCACTTCCAGAATGCGGCCGGTACCCTTTACCTTCATCCCTTCGGCCAGATCGGCATAGGGACCCATTACTACGGCACCAACGGAGTCACGCTCCAGGTTCAATGCCAGAGCGAAGCGGTTGCCCGGCAGCTCGATCATCTCACCCTGCATGGCATCGGCCAGACCGTGGATACGAATGATACCGTCGCTTACAGAAACGATGGTACCTTCGTTACGCGCTTCGCTTTTGACATCAAACTGCGCAATGCGCTGCTTGATCAGCTCGGCGATTTCAGTGGAATTCAGTTGCATGCTCTAATACCCCAATCAAGATTGCAGCGCATCGGCCATGCGATCCAGCTTACCGCGGACCGTGCCGTCGATAACGAGATCACCGGCCTTGATGAGCACCCCGGCCATCAAGGACGCATCTGTGCTGCAATTCAGCTTCACTTTGCGCGCGAGACGTTGTTCCAGAGAAGCCTGAATATTGGCTTTCTGCTGGTCGGTCAGTTCGATCGCCGAAATCACGTCAGCCTGAACTTCTTTGTCCAGTTCAGCCTTGAGCGCGACGAATTCGGCAACGACCGCCGGCAGCACACCCAAGCGACCATTCTCGGCCATCACCCGGATCAGGTTCTGACCGTGCTCGTTGAGCTGCTCACCGCAGACACCGACAAACAACTTTGCCAGTTCTTCGGCAGCAACGGAGCCGTTTACCAGGCTGTGCATGGTCTCGTTTTCTGCCACCTGAGCGGCGAAATCGAGCATCTCCAGCCATTGGTCAACCGCCTTGTGCTCAACGGCAAACTCGAAAGCAGCCTTGGCGTAGGGGCGAGCGATTGTAGTCAGTTCAGACATAGCCCCGTTCCCGTTACAGTTCTGCTACCAGTTTGTCGACGATGTCGCTGTTGGCAGCCTGGTCGATTTGGCGTGCCAGGATCTTCTCTGCACCCGCGATGGCAAGAGCAGCAACCTGCTTGCGCAGTTCTTCTTTGGCACGATGACGTTCAGCTTCGATCTCTGCACGGCCCTGAGCCAGGATTTTTTCCCGCTCAGCTTGGGCTCCGACAGCGGCCTCATCAATGATCTGGGCCTTGCGTTTGTTGGCCTGTTCAATGATTTGCGCAGCCTGCTGCTTGGCTTCTTTCAGCTGATCGGTGGCGTTGGCCTTGGCCAAATCCAGATCTTTCTTGGCACGTTCGGCAGAAGAGAGACCGTCAGCAATAGTTTTCTGACGAGCTTCGATGGCTGCCATCAGCGGCGGCCATACAAACTTCATGCAGCACCAGACAAAAATAATGAAAGCAATTGTCTGGCCAAGGAGGGTGGCGTTGATACTCACAACCAAGACCTCTCTATGTGAAATTTAAAAAGAAAGTGACAACAACCGCATCACTTATCAGGCTGCAACACCGAAGATCAGGTACAGAGCCATACCAACCACGATCATCGGAATAGCATCAACCAGACCCATTACGATGAAGAAGTTGGTACGCAGGATAGGCATCAGGTCAGGCTGGCGAGCAGCACCTTCCAGGAACTTGCCACCCAGCAGAGAGATACCGATAGCGGCACCAACAGCGGCCATACCCAGCATGATTGCAGCGGCGAAGTAAATCATTTCCATCTTTATATTCTCCAAACTAGAGCGAGTAAACGTAACAGGATTAATGGTCTTCACTGGCCATCGACAAATAGACGATGGTCAACACCATGAAGATAAAGGCTTGCAGAGTAATTACCAGAACGTGGAACAGCGCCCAAGGCACGCTAAGCAGCCATTGGGACCACCACGGTAGCAGACCAGCGATCAGGATAAACACCAGTTCACCGGCATACATGTTACCAAACAGTCGCAAACCCAAAGAGATGGGCTTGGAGAGCAGGGTAACCAACTCCAGCGCGAGGTTAACAGGTATCAGTGCCCAGTGATTGAAAGGATTGAGAGTCAACTCTTTCGCAAAACCCGAGACACCTTTCATCTTGATACTGTAAATAATGATCAAGGCGAAGACACCCAAGGCCATGGACATGGTGATGTTAACATCGGCGGAAGGAACTACTCGCAAGTAGGGGATGCCCAGCACTTGTGCTGTGTAGGGCAGGTAGTCAACCGGGATAAGATCCATCAGGTTCATCAGGAAAACCCAGATGAACACGGTCAGAGCCAGCGGAGCAATCAGCCGGTCCTTACCGTGGAAGATACCCTTGACGGTGTCATCCACAAACTCGACAACCATTTCTACAAAACACTGCAGTTTGCCTGGCACACCGCTGGTCGCCGTAGCGGCAACTTTACGGAATATCCAGATAAACAGAGCGCCGAGGACAACGGAAAATATCATGGAGTCGATATTTACCGCCCAGAACCCCGAACCCACTTGCAGATGGTGCAGGTGGTGGGAGATGTATCCCTGAGTAGTCAGGGCTTCTCCGGTTGCAGCCATGAGTTTTCCTAGTAGCGGTTATTGAGAACGATCGTAATGACCCATTGGAAACACAAGGAAAGTGCATAAGTGACATAGAGCGGAAGATGCTCCAACTCCACGTTCGTGAGAACAACCACAAAAAGTGCGACTGTACTTACCAGCTTAATCCCTGCGCCAACATAAAAATCCCACAACACCCAACCCGCACTCCCGGGGCCAAGTTGTCTATTCAGAGCAAAAAGACTGAACAGCAGTTGTGGAATCAGATATATCCCTCCCCCATAGAGGGAAGAATATCCGGCCGGAACTCCTTTCAGGTAAACCCATGCTGAGCTCACAGCCAGGATCAGAAGCAGCTGGCAACCCAAGATAGCCAAGGCAAGAGTCAATCCTTTCCAGGCTTCTCTTCGATACACCATACTCCCCCTGAACATTACAGAACTGTAAAAATCGAACATTGATATCAACGATTCAACAGCTCTTAAAGCCGGTCAAATTATACCCTTGAAGGCGGCTATTGCAATATGACAAAAATCCTTAATTTTTGCGGCCTTCGGCGCTAAATTCAGGTTCTGTACATATCAAAAGTAATGGATGTTTTATTACTACAAAAAGCGTAAAAATCACGATTCTGACACGCCAAAATAGCCCAATATACGGTCCAAATCTGACAAATTCTCGTAACTTATTACTAACTTCCCGCTATCCCGCTTGCCAGGCTGAAGTTGCACCTGATTGCCAATTTTTTCTGCCAGTTGGCGCTCCAGGTAGCCGAACTGCGGATCTTGGACCTGTTCGACCCTCACCCTTGCCGGTTCGAGCGCTTTTTGCACCAGCTTCTCGGTATCGCGCACAGTCAGCCCTTTCTGGGCAACCAGCTTGGCCAGTTCGGACTGGGCCTGGCCGCTCAGGGCCAGCAGGGCACGGGCATGGCCCATGTCGAGGTCGCCATGCTCGACGAAACGCTTCACGTCGTCGTTGAGCTGATTGAGACGCAGCAGGTTAGTCACCGTGGTGCGGGACTTGCCCACCGCCTCGGCCACCTGCTGGTGGGTGAGTTCGAATTCGGTCAGCAGTCTTTGTAAAGCGACCGCCTCTTCGATGGCATTGAGGTCTTCCCGCTGAATATTCTCAATCAGCGCGATGGCGACGGCTGCCTCGTCGGGCACATCCTTGACGATGCAGGGCACCACTTCGAGACGCGCCAGCTGGGAGGCGCGCCAGCGGCGTTCACCGGCAATGATTTCGAAACGGTTTTCACCGATGGAGCGAACCACGATGGGCTGGATCACCCCTTGTGCACGGATGGAGTTGGCCAGCTCCTCCAGCGCATCCTGGGACATGTCCTTGCGCGGTTGGTATTTGCCGGACTGCAACCACTCCACCGGCAGCTTGCGCAGCTCGCCCTGATTGGTCGGGGCCATGGCCTGTTCGGTGCGCTGGTCGCTCATCACCTGTTTCTGGCGGGCGGCCGTGCTGGTGCTGAGCAGGGCGTCCAGCCCCTTGCCCAGCCCACGTTTCTTCGGCGTCATATGCTCTCTCGATCTGCGGTGAGCGGCTGGGACTCCTGTTCCTGGCGGCGCAGGATCTCGCCAGCCAGGGCCAGATAGGCCTTGGCCCCCACCGATGATTTATCATAGTGCATGGCTGGCGCGCCAAAGCTCGGCGCCTCCGCCAGTCTTACGTTGCGGGGAATGATGGTGCGATAGACCTTGTCCCCGAAATGCTGTTTCAGCTGATCGGACACATCATTGGCCAGCCGGTTGCGATGATCGAACATGGTGCGCAGCACCCCTTCGATCTTCAGCTCCGGATTGACCACGGCTGCCAGCTTGCTGATGGTGTCCACCAGGGCGGTCAGCCCTTCCAGCGCATAGTATTCGCACTGCATGGGCACCAGCACGGAGTCGGCGGCGGCCATGGCGTTCACCGTCAGCATGTTGAGAGAAGGCGGGCAGTCGATGAAGACGTAGTCGTACTTGTCCCTGACCGAGGCCAGGGCGTTGCGCAGGCGGATCTCGCGGGCAAAAAACTCCATCAGGCGGATTTCTGCCGCGGTCACGTCGGCATTGGCGGCGATCAGGTGATAGCCTCCCGAGGTTTCGGGGATGATCACCTCGCCGATGGGGGCATCTTCGATCAGCAGTTCATAGGCGGTGCGCTCGACATCGTACTTGTCGACGCCACTGCCCATGGTGGCATTGCCCTGCGGATCCAGATCGATCACCAGCACCTTGCGCCGGGTAGCGGCCATGGAGGCGGCCAGATTCACACAGGTGGTGGTTTTACCCACTCCACCCTTCTGGTTGGCTATGGCAATGACTTTTCCCACACTGTCCCCTAAATGAATGCGGCGGCCCTATTCGGGCTGGATGGCTTTAAACTCCAGCAGATGGCGTTCGCCTTCCAGTTCCGGCACCACCAGCTTGTGGGTGGCAACCAGACGAATGCTGTCAGGCAACTGTGCCAGCTCCTGCTCGGGGTATTGTCCCTTGAGCGCCAGGAAGCTGCCCTCGGGTGACGGCAGATGATGACACCAGCTCAGCATGTCCTCCAGGGAGGCGAAAGCCCGGCTCAGTACACCATCAAATCCGGTCTCGGGTTGATACTCCTCCACCCGGGATTTGACGGGGGTCACATTGGTCAACCCCAGCTCCAGGATCACCTGGCGGATGAAGTTGATCCGCTTGCCCAGGCTGTCGAGCAGCACGAACTGTTTGTCCGGATTGATGATGGCCAGCGGCAGTCCGGGCAGACCCGGACCCGTTCCCACATCGATGAAGCGTTCACCGTGCAGGTGAGGACTCACCACCAGGCTGTCGAGGATATGCTTGACCAACATGGCGTCCGGATCTCGCACCGAGGTGAGATTGTAAGCCTTGTTCCACTTGTGCAGCAACTCGACCAACTGCACCAACTGGGTCTTCTGGGTTTCGGTGATAACAATTCCGGCCTGCATGAGCAGGCCGTTCAATCTTTGCAGCATGTTGTCCAACGGGGAATTCCTCAGGCGGTTTTACGCAGCAGGCCGTGTTTCTTCAGGTGCACCAGCAAGATGGAGATGGCGGCAGGGGTGATGCCGGAGATGCGGGACGCCTGACCTATGGTCTGCGGCTTGGCATCGTTGAGCTTGGCGATCACCTCGTTGGAGAGACCGTTCACGTCGCGGTAGTTCATGTCCAGCGGCAGCAGGGTGTTTTCGTTGCGCAACTGTTTCTCCACCTCGTCGTGCTGACGCTCGATATAACCGGCGTACTTGATCTGGATCTCCACCTGATCCGCGGCAGCCGCATCGGTCAATGCAGGCCCCACACCCTCGATGGCCATCAGGGCATCGTAGGTCACCTCGGGGCGACGCAGCAGCTCTTCCAGGCTCTGCTCCCGGGTCAGGGGAGTGTTGACCAGGGCGTTGACGGCCTCCAGAGACGGATGCTGCGGGTGGATCCAGGTCGAGCGCATGCGCTGACGTTCCTGCTCCACCTGTTCCACCTTGGCATTGAACAGGCTCCAGCGATGATCATCCACCAGACCCAGCTCGCGGCCGATGGCGGTCAGGCGCAGATCCGCATTGTCTTCCCGCAGCAGCAGGCGATATTCGGCACGGCTGGTGAACATGCGATAGGGTTCGCGGGTCCCCAGTGTGGAGAGATCGTCCATCATCACGCCCATGTAGGCCTGATCCCGGCGTGGGTGCCAGGCTTCCTTGCCCTGGGCGCGCAAGCCCGCGTTCAGACCGGCCATCAGGCCCTGGGCAGCGGCCTCTTCATAGCCGGTGGTGCCGTTGATCTGGCCGGCGAAGAAGAGGTTCTCGATGCACTTGCTCTCCATGTTGGCCTTGAGATCCCGCGGATCGAAGAAATCGTACTCGATGGCGTAGCCAGGGCGAGTGATATGGGCATTCTCGAAGCCACGGATCGAGCGGACGATCTGCACCTGCACGTCGAACGGCAGGCTGGTGGAGATCCCGTTCGGGTAGAGCTCGTGGGTGGTCAGGCCTTCCGGTTCCACAAAGATCTGGTGCGCCGTCTTGTCGGCAAAGCGGGTGATCTTGTCCTCGATCGACGGACAGTAGCGCGGGCCTATCCCCTCGATCACCCCGGCGTACATGGGGCTGCGATCCAGGTTGTTGCGGATCACCTCGTGGGTCTGCTCATTGGTATGGGTCACGTAGCAAGGCATCTGGCGCGGATGCTGGCTGGCGTTGCCAATGAAGGAGAAGACCGGGCGAGGATCGTCACCATGTTGCTGCTGCATCACAGAAAAATCGACGGTGCGTGCATCGATGCGTGGTGGCGTGCCCGTTTTGAGGCGATCGATGCGCAGCGGCATTTCACGCAGGCGCTGGGCGAGGGCAATTGAGGGAGGATCCCCGGCGCGACCTCCTTTGTAGTTCTCCATGCCGATGTGGATCAGACCATTGAGGAAAGTGCCAACGGTCAGTACGACCGTCTTGCCGCTGATGCGGATCCCGCTCTGGGTAACGACCCCGGCGACGCGATCCCCGTCCATGACCAGATCGTCACAGGCCTGCTGGAAGATCTTCAGGTTCGGGTAGTTCTCCAGGGTCTGACGCACCACAGCCTTGTACAACAGGCGATCCGCCTGGGCACGAGTAGCCCGCACCGCAGGGCCCTTGGAAGAGTTGAGCGTGCGGAACTGGATCCCGCCGAGATCGATGGCCTGCGCCATGATCCCGCCAAGGGCGTCGACTTCCTTGACCAGGTGTCCCTTGCCGATCCCGCCGATCGCCGGATTGCAGGACATATGCCCCAGCGTATCTATGTTGTGGGTGAGCAACAGGGTATTGAGACCCATACGGGCTGCCGCTGTTGCTGCTTCGGTTCCTGCATGACCGCCACCGACGACGATCACATCAAATTGTTCATGGTATTGCATTGGGGATCACCTTGATCTGCACGCCTGAAGATCTTTGTTTGCCTGGTCTGAAGGGCGGATCATTCTATCTGTTTAGCATCCGGAGGGGAACGTCTACTTCAGGATCAGTATGGATCAGGGATCGGTTAAATAGATCTTAAGGATCTTTAGATCGATCTTTTATTGGATCTTTTATTAGGATCCGCGACTTCTGTTGATAAGGCATTTTTGATCATAAAGATCATTCGGTTAAGGTCGATCGCTGCTTGTGGAAAAGCTTGGATCCAGAGGGGGCGAACGGGGGGATAACATGGGTTTTTATACACAGATACATGGTCGGAAAGATCTAATACATGAATAACTATAGGTTTTGCAGAGCTTAGCACCTAAGTTATACACAATTATCCGAGCTCATGTGGGGAGTTCTCGGGAAAAACTTATCCGGATCCACCTGTTAATAACCTGGTGGATAGGGATCTGGGGATAACCAGGGAGATCGGGGGTCGTGACCGGATCTCCCTGGCCCTGATCAGCCGATCAAGGTCATCCAGTCGTGGATCCAGGTTTCTGCGGCATCTTCGGGGATCTCGTGCTGGGTCACGTCTATTTCCAGGAGATCCCCCAGTCGGCTGGCACCGCACCCGGCCAGCAGCCGATCCAGCGTCTTGCCGCCCTGGCAGAAGGTGTCATAGCTGCGATCCCCCAGGGCGATCACTCCGTACTTGAAGGCGGCGAGATCCGGCTGCTGTTCGGCAAGCTCCCGGGCAAAGGGCTGCAGATTGTCGGGTACGTCCCCCGCTCCATGGGTGGAAGTGACCACCAGCACGATGGCTTCTGGCTCGGTCAGGATCCTGGCCAGGCTGGCGGGGTTGTGGATCTCCGCCTGGTGGCCCGCCTGTTCAAGGAGGCCGACCACATGATCTGCGACATATTCGGAGGCCCCCAGCATGGAGCCGACGACGAGGTTGAGTTTGGCCATGGAATGGATCCTGATGTCATCGAAAAAGTGAAGAGGGGGGATCTTACCGCCAAAGCATGTGGATAAATATGGATAAAGCTTGGGGATAAGGATCCTGTCCACTTTTTTGCAGCCAAAACCGGTCTCGTGGCCGTCGTGGCGCCTTCTTTCCGCCTGTTGCGACCTCATCGCACATTTCGTTGTCAAATGACACTTCAAAACATCAATTAACAATGCAGATGCAAATGATTAGCAATTATTGAATCGATTCGATCACGGCACCTGTAGTAGCATGGCGCTGCTTTATTCGCCTGAGGCGCCGGGCTGACCGGTCCAATTGGGCACCCATAATAAGAAATCAAACATAACTTATTGATATTTGAGACACTTATATGATTGCGCAAAAAAATACCCCGAATGCCGTGATGCGAAAGAGAGGCGCACAGCTGCTGCCGCTCTCCTGTCTGCTGGCGTCCCTGCCCGTGTTGGCGGCGGAACAGGCGGATAAAGAGTTGCCCAAGGCGGGCGAAACCATGGTCGTGACCGGGACCGCCATGAAGGTCGAGGTCCCCATGGCAGAGACCCCCCGTGCCGTTTCCGTGGTCAATCGCGAAGAGCTGGACCAGCACGCCGTACTCAAGCTAGACGAGTCCCTGCGCTATCGCTCCGGCGTCCTGTCCCAGTCCTATGGTTCGGACACGGATGCTGACTGGTTCAAGGTGCGCGGCTTCGATGCGGCTTCTTACCTGGATGGCAACCGTCTTTTCAGCACCGGTTACTATGTCTGGACCCCGGAGCCCTTCGGCCTTGAGAGCGTGGAAGTGCTCAAAGGCCCGGCCTCCATTCTGTATGGCGAAGCCCCTCCCGGAGGCGTCATCAACGCCATCAGCAAGCGTCCGACCGCGACCCCGCAGGGACTGGTGAACCTGCAACTGGGCAACCGGGATCTGCGCCAGGTCGGGGTGGATGTCTCCGACACCCTTACCGACAACAGCCGTTATCGTCTGGTGGCCCTCTACAACGAGCGGGACGGCGTGCTGGATGGCACCTACAACGAGCGCGCCTATCTGGCGCCGAGCGTGACCCTGGATATTTCGGATCGCACCACGCTGACGCTGCTTTCCAGCTTCAAGCACGATGAAGGGGTGCCGACCAACGGCTTCTTCCCGGTTTACGGCACCCTGAATACCTCCGGAGGCCAGATCGATCCCTCCACCAACCTGAGCCAGCCGGATTACGATCGCAATCGCAATACCCAGATCTCCGCCGGGTACGAGCTGGCCCACCAGCTCAACCAGACCTGGGAGTTCAAGCAGAACGTTCGCTTCAATTACAACGATCTGCTGCTGCGCCAGACCTATATCTTCCCGACCTATGAAGGCACCACCGCCTACCGCGGCCTGGTCTACCGGGATGGGGATACCAAGAGCGCCACCATGGACAACCAGATGGTGGGCTACTGGAACACCGACAGCACGGAGCAGACCCTTCTGCTGGGGGTGGATCTGCAGCGCCATGTGAATGAAGGTCAGGAAGCCGACAACTATGGCATGGGCGCCATCAACACCATGAACCCGGATTACAGTGGTTTCCCCGGTTTTGATGAATCCACCGCGACCCACCAGAAGAGCACCAAGGGCCAGAGCGGCCTCTATGCCCAGCACCAGATCCGCTGGGATGATCGCTGGCTGCTGACCGCGGGCGGTCGTTTCGACTACGTGGAAACCCACAACATCAGCGAAGCCAAGAGCAAGAACGAGAAACAGTACGACGACAACCTCTCTCTCTCCGGCAGCCTGATGTACCTGGCCGACAACGGTCTCTCCCCTTACTTCGCCTATGCGGAATCCTTCGAAGTGCTGCCGGGGATAGACCCCAACACCGGCAACTCCTACAAGCCGCTGGAAGGCAAGCTCTACGAGACCGGGGTCAAGTACGCACCCAGCTTCCTCGATGGCTACATCAACCTGGCGCTGTTCGATCTGGAGCAGACCAACTCCCTGGTCTCTACCGGCTCCGGCCAGCAGACCCAGGCCGGTGAAGTGACCTCCCAGGGGGTCGAGCTGGAAGGGAGCGTGCAGGCCACCGAGGCGTTGCGCCTGACCGCTGCCTATACCTATACCGATGCCAAGACCAACGACACCGGCAACGGCGATCGTCGTGCGAGCCTGATCCCGCGCCACCAGGCCTCCTTCTGGGGCAACTACAAGGTGCAGCAGGGCCCGGTATCCGGTCTTGAGCTGGGTTCCGGCGTGCGCTATGTGGGTTCCAGCATCGGCATCGGCGCGGTGAATGCGGACTACACCCCCATCTATGGTTCTGCCCAGGTACCGGCACACACCGTATGGGATGCGATGATCGGGTATGACTTTGCCAAGAACTGGCGTGCCCAGATCAACGTCAACAACCTGCTGAACGACACCTATGTGGCGAGCTGCGACTACTACTGCTACTACGGCGAGCCGCGCAGCATAGTCGGCACCGTCAACTACCGCTGGTAAGCGACAGGCCGGGCGGGGGCGAAGGCTCCCGCCCTCCTTCCATTCATCTACAGGCCTGTCATGGAACTCTTGTCACTGGTTTATCGCCAATACCGTTGGCCCTTCATCGCCATTACCCTGCTCAGCCTGCTGAGTGCTGTCAGCGGGATAGGCGTCATTGCCTTCATCAATCAATCACTTATCGAATCAGTCGGGGATCCGCTGCCGATCCTGGGTCAGCTTGTCGGCCTGGTCTTGCTGCTGCTGGTGATCACGCTCGGATCCCAGCTGGCCCTGACCACCCTGGGTCACCATTTCGTCTACCGGTTGCGTGGCCGCCTGCTCAAGCAACTGCTGGATACCGACGTCGCCCGTCTGCGTCAAATAGGGCAGGGGCCGCTCCTGGCCTCCCTTTCCAGCGACATCGGTCAGATCACCATCGCCTTCGTGCGCCTGCCGGAACTGGTACAGGGTCTGGTGCTCACCCTGGGCTCCATCATCTACCTTGGCCTGCTCTCTCCCGCCTTGCTCGGTGTTACCGCCCTCTGGGTCACCGTGACCATGGTGGTGGGCTGGCTGCTGGTGAACCGGGTCTATCGCCACCTGGCGCACATGCGCCAGGCCGAAGACAGGCTCTACCAGAACTACCAGTCCATCATCGCCGGGTGCAAGGAGCTGGCGCTCAACCGCGAGCGTGCCCACTTCGTCTACCACCAGCTCTATGAGCAGAATGCCCGGGACTACCGGGAGCAGATCATCCGCGCCGATACCTACCACCTGAGCGCGGTGAACTGGTCGAACATCATGATGCTGGGTGCCATCGGCCTGGTCTTCTTTCTGGCCAACGGGCTGGGCTGGGCCAACACCAATGTGGCCGCCACCTTCGCCCTAACCCTGCTGTTCCTGCGCACTCCCTTGCTACAAGGCATCGGAGCCTTGCCGACCCTGATCGCCGCCCAGGTGGCGTTCGACAAGATAGCTGCCCTCAATCTGGCTGAGCCGGACGAGGCGTTCCCGTTGCCGCCTGCGCCTCGCCCCTGGCAGCGCATCGAGCTGGAGCAGGTGAGCTTTCACTACCAGGGGGAGGGCGGTTTCTCCGTGGGCCCCATCAATCTGGTGATCGAGCGGGGGGAGCAGATATTCCTCATCGGTGGCAATGGCTCCGGCAAGTCGACCCTGGCCATGCTGCTGACCGGGCTCTATCAACCGGTCTCTGGCCGGATCCTGCTGGATGGGGAGCCGGTCACCGATCGCAACGGCTATCTGGGGCTCTTCTCCGCCATCTTCACCGACTACCACCTGTTCCAGCATTTGCTGGGGCCCGAGCCGAAAGAGGCGCTGGTCGCCGAGTGGCTTGAGCGGTTGCAGATGGGCAGCAAGCTTGCCATCGAGGATGGCTTCATCGCCGATATCGACCTCTCCCAGGGCCAGCGCAAGCGGGTCGCCCTGCTGCTGGCCCTGGCAGAGCAGCGGGAGGTGATGCTGTTCGACGAGTGGGCCGCGGATCAGGATCCCCAGTTCCGCCGCATCTTCTATCAGGTGCTGTTGCCGCGCCTGAAAGAGATGGGCAAGACGGTGATCGCCATCAGCCACGACGATCACTACTTCTCTCTGGCCGATCGCCTGCTGGAGATGCGCCAGGGCCGCCTCACCGAACTTACCGGCGAGCAGCGCGAGCAGGTGAGCCGGGATGCGGTCGCCCATCTGGATGGCAAGGTGCCGGCCTGATGCTGGCACCGATGAGACTGGCAGCAAGCCAGCACAGGAATTGCTTATGTTCGAGATGAAATCCGCCAGCTTCGCGGTCAATGACCGCACGCTGCTGCACCCCACCAGCCTTCGCTTCGAGCAAGGTCGGGTCTATGGCCTCATCGGCCACAACGGGTCGGGCAAATCGACCCTGATCAAGCTGCTGGCGCGCCAGCAACCTCACAGCGGCGGGGAGATCCTGTTCGATGACCAGCCGTTGTCTGCCTGGGGCAACCGGGAGTTTGCCCGTCAGGTGGCCTATCTGCCCCAGCACCTGCCGAGTGCCGAAAACCTGCTCGGCCGCGAACTGGTGGAGATGGGGCGCTACCCCTGGCGCGGACTGCTGGGCCGGATGGGAGCGGAAGATCACCGTCAGGTGGAGCGTGCCATCGCCCTGACCCACACCGAACGCTTTGCCGATCGGCTGGTGGATACCCTCTCCGGCGGTGAGCGGGGGCGAGTCTGGCTCGCCATGCTGCTGGCTCAGGAGAGCCGTTTCATCCTGCTGGACGAGCCGCTGGCCGCCCTGGACGTGGCCCATCAGGTGGAGGTGCTCACGCTCGTCAAGCAGCTCAGCCGCCAGCTCAACCTCGGGGTCATCATCGTCATTCACGACATCAACATGGCCTCCCGCTTCTGCGATCGGCTGGTGGCGCTGCACTCCGGCCGTCTGCTGACCCACGGCGAGCCCGAACAGATCATGACAGGGGAGACCCTGAACGCCATCTATGGCATCCCCATGGAGGTCATTCGCCATCCGGCCCATGACCACGCCATCGCCATCGTCTGACCGGGGGCCGCTCTTGAACCGTTTATTGAAGATGGCGCCCTGTCTGCTCAGTCTGCTGCTGCCCCTGGCAGGGGAGGCCGGGCAACTTGTCACCGCCACCAGCGCCACGCCCCGCATCGCCACAGTGGACTGGACCATAGCCGAAACCCTGCTGGCGCTCGGAGTGACACCGATGGCGGTGGGGGATGTGGCCCCCTATCGCGCCTGGGTCGGTGAACCCCAGCTTCCTGCCGGGGTGATCGATATCGGGCTGCGTGCCCAACCCAACCGGGAACTGCTGGCGGAGCTCAAACCGGATCTTGTTCTCATCTCGCCGCTGGCGGCCCCCCTGGCGCCGACCCTCTCCCGCATCGCGCCGGTGCACTCCATCGCCCTGTATGAACCGGGCACCGATCTGTGGCAGCGACTGCGGGAAGCGACCCTGACCATAGCCGCCCTGGTGGGCAAGACCGCGGAGGCCGAACGCCAGCTCGCCGCGCTGGAGCAGGATCTGGCACAGATGCAGGCGGCGCAGCCTGACGATCTGCCCCCCTTGCTGGTGGTGCAATTCATCGATGAGCGCCATGTGCGGGTGTTTGGCCGTGGCAGCCTGTTCGAGGCAGTGATGCAGCGCCTCGGCCTTCGCAACGCCTGGCAGGGAGAGACCAATGCCTGGGGATTCTCGGTCGCGAGCCTGGAGCAGTTTCTCGGGATGCCGGAGGCCAGGCTGGTGGTGGTGGACCCCGTGCCCGTAGGAGTTGGTGAAAAACTTCAGGAGCCTGGATTGTGGCAGCATCTCCCGCTGGTACAGAACAATCCGGTGATCCATCTGCCTGCGACATGGAGTTTTGGTGGCATATTGGCGGCCCGCCGCTTCGCCACCCTGCTGGACGGTGCCTTGCGGGAGCAGGCTGTCCACAGAGCAACCGGGGGATCAAATCAATGAGCTCTTCTCTTTCTTCGCCCCTGCTGCGCCCGGGTCTCTGCCTGTTGGTGCTGACACTGGGGCTGGCTTGCGCCGAGCTGGCGCGTCAACTGCCGGGGGCGCTCTGGTGGCAGGCCCTGTTCTCCCCCGAGCTGGACGATGCCCGCCAGGCGGTGGTCCATTTCAGCTGGCTGCCGCGCCTTGCCATCTGCCTGCTGGCCGGTGCCGCCCTCGGGCTCGCCGGTACCCTGATGCAGCAGGTGCTGCGCAATCCCCTGGCCTCGCCCACCACCCTGGGGGTGGCCTCCGGCGCCCAGCTGGCGCTGATGATGGTGACCCTGCTCGCCCCCTCCTGGCTGCTGATCGGGCGGGAGTGGATCGCCATGGCCGGGGGAAGCCTGGCCATGGGGCTGGTCTTCGCCCTGGCTTGGCGCCGTCAGCTCAATCCCGTGGTCATCGTCTTTGCTGGGCTGGTGATCAACCTCTATCTGGCCGCCATCAGCATGGGATTGCTGCTGTTCTTCCAGGAGGAGCTCAAAGGGTTGCTGGTGTGGGGGAGCGGATCTCTGGCCCAGAACAGCTGGAGCGGCGTCGGCTATCTGCTGCCACGGTTGCTGCTGGCCGCGATGCTGGCGGTGGTGCTGGTGCGCCCGCTGGCAGTGCTGGAGCTGGACGATGCCAGCGCTCGCAGCCTGGGGGTCTCTCTCAAGCACCTGAGATTCGCCGGCCTCGGCCTCGCGGTGTTTGTCACCGCCTGCGTGGTGAGCGTGGTGGGGCTGATCGGTTTTATCGGGCTGGCGGCGCCCGCCATGGTGCGGCTGCTGGGGGTCAGAAAACTGGCCCAGCGGCTGCTGTGGGCACCCATCCTCGGCGCCCTGTTGCTGGCGGCCACCGATCTGCTGCTGCAGACCCTGAGCCGGTTCTGGCCTGTGCTGATCCCGACCGGCGCCATGACGGCCCTGTTGGGGGCGCCGCTGCTGCTCTGGCTGATCCCGCGTCTTGGTATCAAGCAGAGTGCGCCTAAGGCGAACTCCTCCCTGCAGTTGGCCCGCCATCCGGCGCCGACTCGCCTTGTTGGCCTGATGGTGTTGGGGCTGGCTGCGGCGGTGATCGCCTCCCTGTTGTTTGGGCAGGGGATGGGCGGCTGGGGTTGGCCGAGCTGGCTGCGGTGGCAGGCCCAACTGGAGTGGCGCTTGCCGCGCACGCTGGCTGCGGGTGCCGCAGGCGTGTTGTTGGCGCTGGCTGGCACCCTGTTGCAGCGAGTCAGCAACAACCCCATGGCGAGCCCCGAGCTGCTGGGGGTGAGCGGTGGCACCTTCATGGGGGTGATTGCGGCGGCCCTGTTGCTGCCCGCCTTGCCGCTGCCCATGATGCTGCTAGGGGGGCTGGTGGGCGCCTTCGCCTGCCTGTTGCTGCTGGTGCTTATCAACCGGCGCAACGGCTTCCAGCCGGAGCGGATACTGCTGTCTGGCATCGCCATCACGGCGCTGTTCGAGCCGTTGCAGGCCATCGCCCTGGCCAACGGCGACCTGCGGGTGCAGCAACTGCTCTCCTGGATGTCCGGCTCCACCTATTACGTCACCCAGCCGGTGGCCCTTGCCCTGGTGGTGTTGGCGCTGCTGATGCTGGCAGCCTGCCTGCTGGCGAGCCGCTGGCTCGACCTCATGCCCATGGGGCCGGCGGTAGCGACGGCTCTGGGGATCCATCTCGGCCGTGCCCAGCTCACCATCCTGCTGCTGGTGGCCGTGCTCACCGCCAGTGCCACCATGGTGATAGGCCCGCTCTCCTTTGCCGGTCTGCTGGCGCCGCACCTAGCCAGATTGATGGGGCTGGTGAGGGCGCGCTGGCACCTGCTCGGCGCCGCAGGCTGTGGCGCTTTGCTGATGGTGTCGGCGGACTGGATCGGCCAGCAGATCCTCTTTCCCCAGGAGGTGCCCGTCGGTCTTGTATCCACCCTGTTAGGGGGCGCTTACTTCATGTGGTGCCTGCGCCGTCTCTAGGTCGGTGGATGAAAAGCGCACAAAAAAAGCCCGGGATGAACCCGCAATGCTGATCAGTTAAGGATCCATTGACCGATCCTTCTGCTGTAGGACAATCCGGAACCAATCACTGGTTCCGGATTTTTTTATGTCTATTGCAAACGATCTGAACGATGTTGTTGAGGCATCTGGCGACATGCTGGCTCGGC
>NZ_JAGKRI010000185.1:0-417 GCF_017939255.1 Aeromonas sp. Prich7-2 | reverse complement strand
ATTGAATCGGCCCGGGAAATGTTCTGCCAATTGCGGATGTAACGCGAATGACGACCCGTCCTGCAGCAGTACCTGCTCAAAGCCTGCCAGTCCGTGGGCGTCCGGTAGACACTCCTTGAGGCGTAAGGCGATGGCTCGTTCAACCAGTGCGCGCATGAACAAGGGAAAACCCTGCTTGCGTAACTGGTTGTGAAAGGGTTTATACGCTATTTGGTCAGTATCATGGAGCTGCAACGCATTGAAATGGCGATGCAAACCAGCAATACCATCCACCTTGTCGCAACCAAGCCCTGAGAGCAGAGCCGGGAGTAGTCTCGCAGGCTGGATATCCCGGAGTCGCTGACAAAAACCGGTAAATTTACCGATCCGGTTGAGTTCAGAAGAGCTAAGAAGTTGCTTGAGGTACTGGGTTGCATT
>NZ_JAGKRI010000184.1:0-293 GCF_017939255.1 Aeromonas sp. Prich7-2 | reverse complement strand
GACCCCAGTGCCGGGCGGTCCAACTGCTCAAACGCCTCGCGTCGGTTACCGGGCAGCTGCTTGAACGGGCGCTCGTTGAGCTCATTCAACAAAGCCCGGATGCACTGGTTTAGCTCGGCAAGCGAGAAGAAGGTCTGATGGCGTAGACGAGCCAGGATCCAGCGCTCGACGATCTGCACACCCACCTCGGCCTTGGCTTTGTCCTTAGGCTTGTAAGGGCGAGCTGGCATCACCGCCACCTGATAGTGCTCGGCCAACTGCTGGTAGCTGGGGTTGAGCTCGGGATCGTATCG
>NZ_JAGKRI010000183.1:0-293 GCF_017939255.1 Aeromonas sp. Prich7-2 | reverse complement strand
AACGAGCGCCCGTTCAAGCAGCTGCCCGGTAACCGACGCGAGGCGTTTGAGCAGTTGGACCGCCCGGCACTGGGGTCACTACCGGTGCATCCCTATCGCTATGTCGCCATCAAAACGGTCAAGGTCAACATCGACTATCACGTCAGCTATGAGCAGCACCATTACTCGGTGCCGCACCAGTATGTGGGTCAGCAACTGGAGCTCCATGCGGGCGATACCCTGCTTCAGGTCTATCACCAGCAACAGCTGGTCGCGAGCCATCCGCGTAAAACCATCCCGGGGATGAGCACACT
>NZ_JAGKRI010000020.1:0-18225 GCF_017939255.1 Aeromonas sp. Prich7-2 | reverse complement strand
TGAGTCATCCCTGACCCCTTGAGGGTCCTAAAGGGCCGTTGGAGACCACAACGTTGATAGGTGGGGTGTGTAAGCGTAGCGATACGTTGAGCTAACCCATACTAATTACCCGTGAGGCTTAACCATACAACACCCAAGAAGTGTTCGAAGGCTTGTAGCAAATACCAAGCGAACTACTTACAAATTCAGTGATAGCGACAGAGCAAACTAGCAAAGTCGTTATACACGTCAGCTTTCTGGATTAAGATTTTGCCTGGCGGCAATAGCGCAGTGGAACCACCTGACCCCATGCCGAACTCAGAAGTGAAACGCTGTAGCGCCGATGGTAGTGTGGCATTCGCCATGCGAGAGTAGGACACTGCCAGGCACCCAATTTTAGATTACGCATTGAGCGTGGTCTTTACCGGTTAGTGTGCTGATATGGCTCAGTCGGTAGAGCGCATCCTTGGTAAGGATGAGGTCCCCAGTTCGATTCTGGGTATCAGCACCATTTTCAAGCAGTACAGCTTTTGCCTGACGGCAATAGCGCCGTGGAACCACCTGATCCCATGCCGAACTCAGAAGTGAAACGCGGTAGCGCCGATGGTAGTGTGGCATTCGCCATGCGAGAGTAGGACACTGTCAGGCACCTATTCAGAAGAGGCCTCCCATGCGGGAGGCCTTTTTGCATTTCTGTCCTCCCGCCGCAATTCCCTGCTTCTATTTCAGTAAAAATGCTGGGCTATCAAGGGATTGCTCGTTACTCTTTAGCCGTTGCCCGATGAACACGTGATGCTGCCTGCGAGGTATTGATGGCTACGTTGAAGGAAATTGCACAGGAGGCGGGGGTATCGCTTGCTACCGTATCCCGTGTGCTGAACGAGGATCCCAGCCTGAGCGTCAAGGACGAGACCAGGCAGAAGATCTTCGAGATTGCCGAGCGGCTGGAGTACAAGACCAGCAGCGCCCGCAAAGGGGTGCACAAGAGCAAGCTGCAGCTCCTGGCTGTCTACGCCTATCCCCAGAGCACCGAGGTCAACGATCCCTATTACCTCGCCATCCGCTACGGCATCGAGACCCAGTGCACCCGCCTCAACATCGAGCTGGCCCACTGCTACAACGGTGCCGAGGGGCGTGAGCTCTCTGCCGTCGATGGCATCCTGGTCATCGGCCATCTGCCGGAAGAACGGCTGGCCGTGCTACGCGGCCTGTCTGCACAGCTGGTGTTCGTGGATTGCCGCTCTCAGGGGGATTTTGACTCGATTGACGTGGATCTGGCACTCATCAGCCAGCAGGTAGTGGACTTCTTCATCGCCGAGGGCCATCAGCGCATCGGCTATATCGGTGGCCAGGATGATGGCCCGGATCTGCGGGAACTCGCCTTTCGCGATTATGGCCAGCGGCTTGGGGTGGTGCAGGAGAGCGACCTCTATCGCGGAGACTTCTCCAGCGCTTCCGGCTACAAGTTGGCGAAGGAGATGCTGGCCGGTGACTGGCCCAGGGCGCTGTTTGTCGCCTCCGACTCCATCGCCATCGGTGTGCTGCGTGCCATCCACGAGAAGGGACTGGCGATTCCCCAGCAGATCGAGCTTATCAGCGTCAACGATATTCCGACTGCCAAGTTCACCTTCCCGCCGCTCTCAACGGTGCGGATCCACTCCGAGTTGATGGGCTCCCAGGGAGTCAATCTGTTGGTCGAACGGCTGCGGGACGAGCGTGATATTCCCCTTCGGGTGCTGGTACCGAGCAAGTTGACCCTGCGTGGCACTACGCGCTGATTTTAGTAAAATATCCTGCATTTTAGTCGCACCATCTTGCGGTGGTGCGACACCCCTACCAAGCAAACTGCTTTGCCATTTCATCCAATGACGTCACATCACAATGTTTTATAGTTGATTTTACTGCCATTCAGCCAGCTATCATCAACATCCATGCCACACCCATCCGCCCTATTCCCTTTTATCTTCCGCTTCTGATCTCGCTCACAAAACCATCCGCTCACTGTGATCAGGTTAAAACTTTACCTATTCAAAACTGATATTTAGTAAATGTTTATCTAGAGTTTACCCAGTTAACGTTGCCTTGTTCCGGGAGGACATGTGAATAACTGGGAAAACGTCCAATTCGTTGGTGAAAACAGGCTGGCTCCGCGCGCCTACTTCTTCTCTTATGCCGACCACGCGCTGGCGGCCACCATGCAGCGGGAGCTGAGCCGCCGTTTTCTGGGGCTGAGCGGCCAATGGCAGTTCCGCTACTTCGACCACCCCCTGCAGGTGCCGGAGGCCTTCTATCACAGCCCCATGAGCGAATGGGGCCAGATCACCGTGCCCAACATGTGGCAGATGGAAGGACATGGTCAGCTCCAGTACACCGACGAAGGTTTTCCCTTCCCCATAGACGTGCCCTTCGTGCCGACCAACAACCCCACCGGCACCTATCAGCGCAGCTTCACGCTGAGCCCGGCCTGGGACGGCGATCAGGTGATCATCAAGTTTGACGGGGTGGAGACCTACTTCGAGGTCTATGTGAACGGCCACTATGTCGGTTTCAGCAAGGGGAGCCGTCTCACCGCCGAGTTCGATATCAGTGCCTATGCCAAGGTTGGCGAAAACCTGCTGTCGGTGCGGGTGATGCAGTGGGCGGACTCTACCTATATCGAAGATCAGGACATGTGGTGGATGGCGGGGATCTTCCGCGACGTCTATCTGGTGGGCAAACCGGCCGCCCATGTGCAGGACTTCTTTATCCGCACCGCGCTGGCCGACGACAACCGGAGCGCGACCCTGAGCTGCGATATCCAGCTGGAGAACCTGGGGGCAGCAGCCCGTGATCACCGTCTGGTCTGGTCCCTGCTGGATCAGGGCAGCGAGATCGCCAGCGGCTCGCTCGATCATCTCGCCATCGACGGCAAGTGTGATTGCCGCTTCACGCTGGATCTGGCCAACCCCCATCTGTGGAGCGCCGAAGATCCTTACCTCTACCAGCTGCAACTCTCCCTCTACAACGGTCAGGGCAAGCTGCTGGAAGTGATCCCGCAGCGAGTCGGGGTGCGTGAAATTACCGTCAAGGATGGCCTCTTCTACGTCAACGGCCACTACCTCAAGCTGCACGGGGTGAACCGCCACGACAACGACCACCTCAAGAGCCGCGCGGTCGGCATGGATCGGGTGGAGCGCGATATCGTGCTGATGAAGCAGCACAACCTCAACTCGGTGCGCACCGCCCACTACCCGAACGACCCGCGCTTCTACGAGCTGTGCGACCAGTACGGCCTGTTTGTGATGGCGGAGACCGACGTGGAGACTCACGGTTTTGCCAACGTCGGCGATCTCAGCCGCATCACCGACGATCCCTTCTGGGAGCCGGTGTTCGTGGATCGCATCGAGCGCCATGTGCACGCCCAGAAGAACCACCCCTCCATCATCATCTGGTCGCTCGGCAACGAGTCCGGCTACGGCTGCAACATCAGAGCCATGTACCAGCGCTGCAAGGGGATCGACCCGACCCGGCTGGTGCACTACGAAGAAGATCGAGACGCCGAGGTGGTGGATGTGGTGAGCACCATGTACTCCCGCGTCTCCCAGATGAACTGCTTCGGCGAGTTCCCGATGGAGAAGCCGCGTATCCTCTGCGAATACGCCCACGCCATGGGCAACGGCCCGGGTGGCCTGAGCGAATACCAGCAGGTGTTTGACCGCCATCCCCACATTCAGGGCCACTATATCTGGGAGTGGTGCGATCACGGCATTCTGGATCAGGACGAGCAGGGCCGCCCGGTCTACAAGTACGGCGGCGACTACGGCGACTACCCCAACAACTACAACTTCTGCATGGATGGCCTCATCTACCCGGATCAGACCCCGGGGCCGGGGCTGCGCGAATACAAGCAGGTGATCTGCCCGGTCAAGGTGCGCGCGCTGGATCTGGCGAGCGGCAAGCTTGAGCTGGAAAACCGCTACTGGTTCTCCACTCTCGACGACATCCGCCTGCTGGTTGAAGTGAAGGCCGAGGGCGAACTGCTGGCCAGCCAGCAAATCCGGCTGGAAGGGGTGGCCCCCGGTGCCACCACCGAGTTGCAGCTCGAACTGCCATCCCTGGATGGGCGGGAAACCTTCGTCCAGCTGCGGGTCATCAAGGCCAGTGCGACCCGCTACAGCGCGGCGGAGCACGAGCTGGGCCAGTACCAGTTCCAGCTGAAAGAGTCGACTCGCCAGCTGCAGCCCTTTGCCAACCCCAACGCCACTCCGTTGCAGATTGCCGATGAGCGCCTCGCGCTGACCTTGAGCGGCAGCGGCTTTGCCCTGCGCTTCTCGCGCCTCGACGGCAAGCTGGTGAGCTGGCAGCAGGATGGTATCGAACTCATCGAGCGAGCCCCACGCCTCACCTTCTTCAAGCCGATGATCGACAACCACAAGCAGGAGTACGAGAGCCTGTGGCACCCGAACCACCTGCAGATCATGCAGGAGCACTTCCGCACCTTAAGCTGGCGTCAGCTGGGCGAGGCGGTCGAGGTGACGGTTGAGAGTCTGATCGCGCCGCCGGTGTTCGACTTCGGCATGCGCTGCCGCTACGTCTACACCCTGAGCCCGAACGGCCAGCTGCACGTGGCACTGTCCGGCCAGCCCTACGGCGGTTATGACGACATCATCCCCAAGATCGGCTTCGAGCTGGGCATTCGTCAGGATCTCGACCGGTTGCACTACTACGGCATGGGGCCGGGCGAGAACTATCAGGACAGCCGCCAGAGCAACTGGATCGACAGCTTCCAGAGCACAGTCAGCGAGATGTGGGAGCACTACCCCTTCCCGCAGGACAACGGCAACCGCCAGCAGGTGCGCTGGGCGACCCTGACCAATCGTCACGGTGCCGGTCTCTACGTGCGGCCCGATACCCCCATCAACCTGAGCGTCTGGCCCTACAGCTGGGAGCATATTCACGGGGCGCAACACATCAACGAGCTGGAGCCTAGCGGTTATCTCACCCTCAATCTGGATCACAAGGTGCTGGGGCTCGGTTCCAACTCCTGGGGCTCCGAGGTGCTGGACTCCTGGCGGGTGCGCTTCGAGCCGTTCAGCTTCGGCCTGACCCTGCTGCCCATCGCCCGTGGCAACCTCAATCCGGCTGCGCTGGCCGGGCTCGACCTCACCATCAACGGCGGGAGGAACCTCGCATGATCACCCTGGACAACCTGACCCTGTTCAAAAATATCTACCGGGAGGGCAAGAAGTGGGGCCGCTGCGTGGAGGCCATCAACAATCTGGCCAACCTCAAGCCCGGCATCTGCCACTCCATCGGTGACTCCCTCACCTACCGCTTGCAGGAGGGGGCCAGCCCGGCCACCTCCCTGTTCGAGGGGCAGCGCCGTTACTTCGACGTTCACTACTACCTGGAAGGGGCAGAGACGGTGGAGTGGGCTGCCAAGAGCGAGCTGGCGGTCGAGCAGGCTTACGACGACACCACCGACCGCGAGTGGCTGGCCGGCGAGGTGCGCGAGCGCCAGAAAGTCGGCAACGGTCAGGTGGTGATCTTCGAGAACGACGAGGCTTACCGGTTCACAGGCGACAGCCCGGTGCGCAAGGTGATCATCAAGGTCACCGTCGAAGGCGGCTACTTCAAGAACAAATAACAAGCCGCTGGTCTGCACTGACAAAGCCGGAAGGGCGGGGTTCACCCTACAACCCATACCCCGCCCTTTCGTGAGATAACTACAGGTCTGGAGATGCACCATGTCTGATTCCAAACGCAATACGATAGGCAAGTTTGGTCTGCTGTCGCTCACCTTCGCGGCGGTATTCAGCTTCAACAACGTCATCAACAACAACATCGAGATCGGTCTGGCCTCGGCCCCGATGTTCTTTCTGGCCACCATTTTTTACTTCATTCCGTTTTGCCTGATCATTGCGGAATTTGTGTCACTGAATAAGAACTCCGAAGCGGGGGTTTACGCCTGGGTGAAGAGCTCCCTCGGCGGTCGCTGGGCATTTATCTCCGCCTACACCTACTGGTTCGTGAACCTCTTCTTCTTCACCTCGCTGCTGCCGCGGGTTATCGCCTACGCCTCCTATGCCTTCCTCGGCTACGAGTACATTCTCACCCCGGTGGCGACCACGGCCTTGAGCATGGTGCTGTTTGCCTTTGCCACCTACGTTTCCACCAACGGCGCCAGGATGCTCGGCCCCATCACCTCGGTGACCTCGTCCCTGATGCTGCTGCTGACCCTCTCCTACATCCTGTTGGCGGGTGCGGCACTGGTGGGCGGCGTGCAACCGGCTGACCCCATCACGGTAGAGGCCATGATCCCCGATTTCAGCTGGGCCTTCCTCGGCATCACCACCTGGATCTTTATGGCAGCCGGTGGCGCCGAGTCGGTCGCGGTCTACGTCAATGACGTGAAAGGCGGCTCCAAGTCCTTCGTGAAGGTGATCATCGTCGCCGGGATCTTTATCGGCGTGCTCTACTCCATCGCATCCCTGTTGATCAACGTGTTCGTCCACAGCGACACCCTGAAATACACCGGCGGCTCGGTGCAGGTGTTCGAGGGGCTGGCGGCTTACTTCGGCCTGCCGGAGATCCTGATGAACCGCTTCGTGGGTCTGGTCTCCTTCACCGCCATGTTCGGCTCCCTGCTGATGTGGACCGCGACCCCGGTGAAGATCTTCTTCTCCGAGATCCCGGCCGGCATCTTCGGCAAGAAAACCGTCGAGCTGAACGAGAACGGCGTGCCCGCCCGTGCAGCCTGGATCCAGTACCTCATCGTGCTGCCGCTGATGGTGATCCCGACCCTGGGCTCCAACACAGCGCAGGATCTGATGAACACCGTCATCAACATGACCGCTGCCGCTTCCATGCTGCCGCCGCTGTTCATCATGCTGGCCTACCTCAATCTGCGCCTGAAGCTCGACCACCTGCCACGGGAGTTCAAGATGGGGTCGCGCACCACCGGCATCGCCGTGGTGTCGGTGCTGATCGCCATCTTCTCGGTGGGCTTCCTCGCCTCCACCTTCCCGACCGGCGCCGACATCATGACCATCGTCTTCTACAACGTCGGCGGGATCGTGATTTTCCTCGGCTTCGCCTGGTGGAAATACAACCGATACGAGGCCTCCCTCAGCGCCGAGGCGCGCGCGAAAGAGGCCCAGCCGGCGGCGCAGGTCGTCATCCAGCCGTCATGACCCCATCAAACCGGGTGGCCGTTGGCCACCCGCAAACCGTTGAACCAGAAAAGGAAAAGTGCATGAGCGAGACGATCGAGTTTGCCGAATTCAAACGGGTCGAGATGAAGGTGGGCAAGGTGCTGGAGGTGGTGCGTCACCCCGGTGCCGACAAACTCTACATCGTCCAGATCGACGTGGGTGGCGAGCGGCCGCTGCAGACCGTCACCAGTCTGGTGCCTTACTACAGCGAAGAGGAGCTGATGGGCAGCGAGGTGGTGGTACTGACCAACTTGAAACCCACCAGGATGCGCGGCGAGCGCTCCGAGTGCATGTTGCTCTGCGCCGAGACCCCGGACGAGCGCCAGAGCGTGCTGTTGCAGCCGCGGGTGCCGATGGCGCCGGGCACCCCGATCGTCTGAACGGGATTGCGAGCCGGTGCGGGAGACGGCACCGGTTCACCAACGAGGTCGTCCACGCGGGCCGATCATAACAAGAGAGTAACGCGCGGGGCCGACAGACCCTTGCCGAACACATCACAGAGTCACAGCGTTACCCGCAAGGAGCGCAAGTCCACTGGAGGACACCATGTCTGAATCCGTACGCGGCACCATAGGCAAGTTTGCCCTGTTGTCGATGACCTTTGCCGCCGTGTTCAACGTGCGCAACATCGTCAACAACAACATCGAGCTGGGGCTCAGCTCCGCCCCCATCTTCCTGCTGGCGACCATCGTCTACTTCATCCCGTTCGTCTTCATCATCGCCGAGTTCGTCTCGGCCAATAAAAACTCCGAGTCGGGGATGTACGACTGGCTGAAAAAGCCGCTCGGCACCCGGATGGCCTATCTGGGCTCGTTTCTCTACTGGTTCGTGAATCTGTTCTGGTTCGTCTCCCTGCTGCCCAACGTCATCGCCTACGCCTCCTACGCCATGCTGGGCTATGAGTACAGCTTCTCGCCCATGGTCACCTCGGTCATCTCCATCGTGCTGTTTGCGGCGGCGACCCACATCTCCACCAAGGGGGCGAGCTGGCTCGGCAAGATTGCCGAGATCGTGGCCTACGGGGTATTTGCCCTGTTCGCCATCTATGTGCTGGGCGCCCTGATGGCCCTCGGTGGCGATCATGTGCCGGCCCAGCCCATCACCCTGGCGGCGATGACACCCACCGTCAACTGGGCGACGCTGGGCATCATGTGCTGGATCTTCCAGGCGGCGGGCGGTGCCGAGACGGCGGCGGCCTACCTCAATGACGTGAAGGGGGGTCAGAAGTCCTTCATCAAGGTGATCATCAGCGCCGGTATCGTCATCGGTGCCATGTATGCCCTCGGTTCCCTGCTGGTGAACGTGTTCGTGCCGCGCGAGAGCCTCACCTACGCCGGCGGCATGGTGGAGATCTTCACCGGCATGGCCCAGTACTTCCAGCTGTCGGAAGCGCTGGTGGGCCGCTTCGTCGGCGTGGTGCTGTTTATCGCCATGTTCGGCTCCATGATGATGTGGACCTCGGCGCCGGTGAAGATCCACTTCTCCGAGATCCCGCAGGGGGTTTACGGCGAGAAGACCACCCAGCTCAACGAGCACGGCGTGCCGGTGCGTGCCGCCTGGTGGCAGTTTGTCTTCGTGTTCGCGATGCTGGTGGTCAACGGCTTCGGCTCCGAGTCGGTGCAGCAGATGATGAACACCGCCATCAACCTCACCGCCGGTACCGCCATGTTGCCGCCGATCTTCATCATGGTGGCCTACTTCGTGTTCCGCTGGAAACATGACGACACCCCCCGCGAGTTCCGCATGGGGTCGCGCACCTTCGGGATGGGGGTGGTGTCGGTGCTGATCGCCATCTTCGTGGTGAGCATGAGCGCCTCCGCCTTCCCGAGCGGGGTGGATCTGGTGCGCGCCTTCTTCATCAATGTCTTCATGACCGCGGTCTTCTCGGCGCTGGCCTACTGGTGGATCTCCCGCTTCGAGAAACGGCAGGCCCGTAAGCTCGCCAGCAATGAGAAGAAAAGCGGTAGCGGCACCCTGGCCAGCCAGCGCTGATCGGCATGTGGCAAACAGGAGGCGGGCGACCAGGGTCGCCCGTTTTTGTTGGCCGGATCCGGGGCCGGAGGGGCAAAATCGTTTAGTTTTGCTGTGAGAATGCGCGTTATCGTTTAACAAAATGAAACAAATGAGGCTGCCGCTCAACTTTGCACCACAGGGTGTTCGGGGTAAGCTTGTCCCTTCGTATCCGGGGTCGTCGCCTGATGACGCCTTCCCCGTGCCCTGTCGTCCCCATCCCGTGCGGGACGCGCTTTCTCTGGAGACTCTCCGTGCGTCTGGATCCTTTTACCTCTGTGCTGATTGCCGTGGTGGCCCTGGCCTCCTTCTTCCCCTGCGAGGGGCAGGTGGCCGTCTGGTTCGGTCTGCTGACCAAGCTGGCGGTGGCGCTGCTCTTCTTCATGCACGGTGCCAAGCTGTCGCGCCAGAACCTGATGGCGGGCCTCGGCCACTGGCGGCTGCACCTGGTGGTGATGGCGAGCACCTTCCTGCTCTTCCCGCTGTTGGGGCTCTTGCTCACGCCGCTGGTGCCCCAGTGGCTGAGCCCGGCCATCTATCTCGGTTTCTTGTATCTGTGCGCCCTGCCCGCCACCGTGCAGTCGGCCATCGCCTTCACCTCCATGGCGGGCGGCAATGTGTCGGCGGCGGTGTGCAGCGCCTCGGCCTCCAGCATCCTCGGCATCTTCCTCTCGCCGGTGCTGGTGGGGCTGATGATCAATGTGCAGGGGGAGGGGGTCGATACCTGGCACTCCATTCAGGCCATCATGGTGCAGCTGATGCTGCCCTTCGTGGTGGGGCACCTGTCACGCCCCCTCATCGGTGGCTGGGTTGACAGCCACCGGCCACTCATCGGCAAGCTGGATCAGAGCTCCATCCTGCTGGTGGTCTATGTGGCCTTCAGCGAGGCGGTGGTACAGGGGATCTGGCACCAGGTCGGTTGGTACGATCTCGCCAGCATCGTGCTGCTGAGCTGCGTGCTGCTGGCACTGGTGCTGGGGTGGAACGTCTGGATCAGCCGTCGCCTCGGTTTCAACAGGGCGGACGAGATCACCATCGTCTTCTGCGGCTCCAAGAAGAGCCTGGCCAACGGGGTGCCCATGGCCAACGTCATGTTCCCCGCCGCCAGCGTCGGGGTCATGGTGCTGCCGCTGATGATCTTCCACCAGATCCAGCTGATGGTGTGCGCCGTGCTGGCCCGCCGCTACCACGAGCAGGAGGCCCTGCCCCAGGTACAGGAGGGGTAAGCGGTCCGGATAAAGAAGAGGGAGGCCATGGGCCTCCCTCTTTCGTTTGCCGCGTCTGCCGCGTCGTCAGCGTTTGCGCCAGACGGTGAGCTGGGCCACCGTGTGCTGGTACTTGCGGGCGGTCTCGCGGATGACGAAGGGGACGTCCCGCGGGGGCATGTGCTCCTCGAACTCCTCCGCCAGCAGCCGTTGCAGCGCCTGATAGGTGCCGAGGGCCTCGCCGTTTTCCCGGATGCCACCGAGCCAGTTGGCCTTGGGGGTGTAGTCGGTCAGCCAGGTGTAGGGGCTGGTGAGCACCAGCAGGCCACCGCTGCGCAGGCGCGGAGCAATGTCCCGCAGGAAGCGGGCGGGCTCCCGCAGCCGGTCGATGAGGTTGGAGGCGAGCACCAGATCGTAGTCGCCGTACCTGGGCTTGAGGTTGCAGGCATCCCCCTGGCTGAAGTGGACCCGCTCGCTCTGCTCGCGACCAAGCTCGTGGCGGGAGAGGCGCGCCTCGCAATACTCCACCAGATCCCCTTCCACCGGCACCGCATAGCGGAAGCTGTCCTGTCTTGCCAGGGTCAGGGCCACGTCGATGAAGCGGGCCGAGTAGTCCACCCCGTCCACGTGGGCGAAGCGGCGAGCCAGTTCGAAGCTGGCGCGGCCGGTGGCGCAGCCGATGTCGAGCGCCCGCTCATGGCGGCCACAGAGCTCGCTGGCAAGACTGGCCAGAACCTCGGCGTAGTTGGCGACCCCGAAGTGGCTCGGGCCGTACTGGAAGTCGAGATACTGGGCGACGAGCGTGTCGGTTTCATAGGGGTTCACGATGACGGGCTCCTGATGGCGCGAGACCAGGTAGCGGAAGCCCGCGTGCTGGAAGAAGTGGCGACGGAAGGCGTAGCGGGAGGATTTGAGCGCCTCGTTGCCGGTGCTGATCCAGCTCCCGCCCTTGATGAGGGTGTGCTTGCCGTCGAAGGTGGGGGTGGAGAAGTCGTCGTAGAGGGGGTGCACCTTGAACCCCTCGAAGCCGTCGATGGCGGTGCTGGTCCACTGCCAGACGTTGCCCACCAGATCGAAGAAGCTGCCCTGGGGGCAGGCATCCACCGGGCAGGAGGAGGCGAAGCGGGCCAGGTTGATGTTGCCGGGGGCCTCCATCCAGTCCGGCTGATCGCCGGCCAGTTGCTCCCGCAGCAGCATCCACTCCCCCTCGCTTGGCAGCTGGACGGGCAGGCCGGTCTGATCCGCCTTCCAGCGGCAGAAGGCGGCGGCCTCCAGCTGGTTCACCTCCACCGGCCAGTCCCAGGGCATGGGGACCTGCTCGGTCATCAGCCGCAGTTGCAACTGCTCGGGTTCGAGGGGATCGCCGACCCAGAAGGTAGGCATGCGGGCGTTGGCATACTGGCGCCAGCCCCGGCCCTCGTCATCCCACCAGGCGGGCGCTTCATATCCGCCCGCCTGCACGAAGGCCAGGTACTCGGCGTTGCTCACCAGCATGCGGCTGGCCTGGAAGGGGGCCAGCTCGATGTGGCGCTCGCCGTATTCGTTGTCCCAGCCGTAGGTGGCATCCTGCTTGCCGAGTCGCACCTGGCCGCCGGCCACCGGCAGCAGGGTGTTGACGGGGACGGCGGCGAGATCGTGGCGCGCCTCGGGGCAGACCGGCCACTGGGGCTGGCTGCGCACCCAGGCCAGGGGCAGCTGGCGGATCAGCACGCTGGAGGTCTCGAGGTGGATGCGCTCGTGCTCTATGCCCATCAGGATGACCCAGGCCGGGCTCTGCCAATGGATGGGCAGCTCGATCGGCATCCGCTCGATGAACTCACACACCAGGGCGCGCACCCGGCCGCGGTAGTCACGCAGTTCGGCCACCGTGGGCCAGTCGTAGTGGGTTTCGTCCAGATCGTCCCAGCTCATCTCGTCCACCCCGATGGCGACCAGGGCCTCGATGCGGGCGTCGAGCCGACTCTCGATGAGACGGGCCGCCAGCAGCTTGTTGACGAAGAAGGCGGCGGTATGGCCGTAGTAGAAGATGAGCGGGTGGCGCAGGGGGATCGCCTTGTTGAACCAGGCCCGCTCGTCGGCCAGGCAGTCGAACAGCGAGTCGTAGAGATCGAAGGTCTGGCAGAAGTAGGCGAGCAGCTCGCGGCGCTTGTGGTCGGGATCGTCGCCGGTCAGCAGCGGGGTGCGGGTGGGGGCAGGCAGGCCCGGATGGACGAATGGGTGGCTGGCTTGGGTCACGCTCTGACTCCTTGTTGATTCTGGCGGGTGAAGCAGCGATGGAGTGCTCTATACGCACCAGGTATCACTATTGGCTCAACGAACCGGGGCGGCAACCAAAAAAATGGGTCAACACCCCCCTTCGGGTGTGGTCAGATTGACCAGATTGTGGTCTGAATGACTCTTTGTTATGGACCCTTCGAGCCTCGAAATATTGAAATGGATAGATAAATCATGATGTTAGCTATATGGCACAGGGTTTGCTGATTGCCACTCACCTGCCGCGCCGTGCGGCAAAGAGGAAACGAGGAGTAGCGGGATGAAATGGATGCTGGGAGTGGTGCTGGCCCTGGGACTGACCGGATGCAGCTGGCAGGATGACGTCAAGGTGCGCGGGGAGGGGGCCGTGGTGGAGCAGCAGCATCCCCTGGGGCATGAGGTGACCCGGGTGCTGGCGGGCGTGCCCGCCAACCTGTACCTGGTGGCGGGAGAGAGCCACACCCTCAGGGTCAAGGGGGAGGCCAACCTGCTGCCCTATCTGGTGCTCACCGAGAAGGGGGAGAAGCTGGAGATCGAGGTCAAGGATGGCTACCGGCTCGACCCCACCCAGCCGCTGGAGATCACCATCACCCTGCCGACGCTGCACGAGTTGGCACTGGCGGGAGTTGGCAACGGCACCTTGCGCGACTTCAAGGGGGATGATCTGGTGCTCTCCCTGGCGGGCACGGGGGACATCGTCGCCAGCGGGCTGACGCTGGATCGGCTGGAGGGCAACATCGCCGGGCTGGGCAACCTGGATCTGGGGCAGGGCTCCGCCCGGGTGATGGCGCTGAACATCGCCGGCGCCGGTGGCGTCAAGGGGGCCGGGCTCGCCAGCGAGGAGGTCGAGGTGAGCATCGCCGGCAGTGGCGAGGTCGAGGTGCGGGCCCGGTCGCGGCTCAAGATAGAGATCGCTGGTGCCGGTGCGGTCAACTACTGGGGCAGCCCAGCGCTGACCAGCGAGATCGCGGGCTCGGGTCAGGTGAGTCGGTTGGGGAGCTGATCCCATCACCGCAACAATGAAAAAGGCCCCTCGGGGCCTTTTTTGCAGGATGTGACACTGTGGGGCGACGCCTCACTCGAGGGGGAGTGCGAGGCCCAGATCGGCGTTCAGGCGCATCAGCAGCCACTGCATGCCGGCGAGGTGCTGGTGGTCATGGCTGACGAGCAGGCGCACCAGCCCGTCCAGGGTCACCTCCCCATAGCCGCCATAGCGGGCGCGGCGCTGCCAGGCGTCGGACGGCACCGTCTTCAGCCATTCGACGGTCTGCAGGCGGGCGGTGCGAAACCGGTCGAGCTGCGTGGCGGTATCCTGCCGGGAGTAATCATGGTCCAGCGCGAGCTGATAGCCATCGAGGGAGGCGAGCTCCGGCAGGCTTTCTGCCAGGGTGCGACGAAACCGCACCTGATAGCCCAGCACCTCGATGTCCAGCAGGTGGCAGAGGTGCCCCCTGGCACTGAAACGCTCGGAGGGGATCCCGGCCCAGTTGGCGGGTTCCCAGTCCAGGTGGTCGGTGGGGACCTGTGCCAGCAGCCGCTCGAACTGATCAGGCATGGCCAGCAATGTGGTGAAGAGAGGCATCCTTGTCTCCTGTTTCCGGGTGAATGGCCGCCCGCTGACGGGGCGGCCACGAGCGGGTCAGCCTCAGGCCGGTTCGCCCAGGTGGTTGGCGTGAAAGCGCAGGTGCGCCTCGATGAAGCTCGCCACGAAGTAATAGCTGTGGTCGTAGCCGGCATGGCGGTTGAGCGTCAGGGGCCACGCCCGGGTGGCGGCCACTTCGGCCAGGGTGTCGATGCCGAGCTGCTCCGCCAGGAAGGGGTCGTCCAGCCCCACGTCCACCAGGGTCGGCAGGGGCGGGCTGTCGTGGTGGCGCAGCAGCTGGCAGGCATCCCACTCCTGCCACAGCAGGGGGTTGTTGCCGAGGTAGGCGCCGAGGGCCTTCTGGCCCCAGGGGCAGCGGCTCGGGTGGCTGATGGGGCTGAAGGCCGACACCGAGCGGTAGCGACCCGGCTCGCGCAGGGCGGCCATGAGGGCGCCGTGGCCCCCCATGGAGTGGCCGCTGATGGCGCGCTTCGTCGAGACCGGGAAGTGGGTCTCGATGAGCTCGGGCAGCTCCCGGGTGACGTAATCGTACATCTGGTAGTGATCCCGCCAGGGGGTCTGGGTGGCGTTGACGTAGAAACCCGCCCCCATGCCGAGGTCATAGCCGGGATCGTCCGCCACCCCTTCACCGCGGGGGCTGGTGTCCGGCGCTACCAGGGCGATGCCGAGCTCGGCGGCGATGCGCTGGGCCCCGGCTTTTTGCATGAAGTTCTCGTCGGTGCAGGTGAGACCGGAGAGCCAGTAGAGCACCGGCACTTTCTGGCCGGTGAGGGCCTGGGGCGGCAGGTAGATGGCGAAGCGCATCTCGCACCCCAGCACATTGGAGCGGTGGCGATACTGCTTGTGCCAGCCGCCGAAGCTCTTGTTGCTGCTGATGATGTCCAGATTCATGTAAGGACTCCTTGCCCCGCCCATGCGATGGGCGGGGCGCTCATGGGATCAGTAGTGGATGACGGTGCGGATGCTCTTGCCTTCGTGCATCAGATCGAACGCCTCGTTGATCTGCTCGAGGGGCATGGTGTGGGTGATGAAGTCGTCCAGCTTGAACTCACCCTGCATGTAGCGCTGTACGTAGCTCGGCAGCTCGCTGCGACCGCGCACGCCCCCGAAGGCGCTGCCGCGCCACACCCGGCCGGTGACCAGCTGGAACGGACGGGTGCTGATCTCCTGGCCCGCACCGGCCACGCCGATGATGACGGATTCGCCCCAGCCCTTGTGGCAGCACTCCAGCGCCGCGCGCATCACCTTGACGTTGCCGATGCACTCGAAGGAGAAGTCGACGCCGCCGTCGGTCATCTCGACGATCACCTCCTGGATGGGCTTGTCGAACGTGTTCGGGTTGATGCAGTCGGTGGCGCCCAGCTTGCGGGCCAGCTCGAATTTGCTCTCGTTGATGTCGATGGCGATGATGCGGCCGGCCTTGGCCAGGCGCGCGCCTATGATGGCGGAGAGGCCGATGCCCCCCAGCCCGAAGATGGCGACGCTCTCACCCTCTTTCACCTTGGCGGTGTTCATCACGGCGCCGATGCCGGTGGTGACGCCGCAGCCCAGCAGGCAGACCTCTTCCAGGGGGGCGGCCGGATCCACCTTGGCGATGGAGATCTCGGGCAGCACCGTGTATTCGCTGAAGGTGGAGGTGCCCATGTAGTGGTAGATGGGCTGGCCGTCCTTGGAGAAGCGGGTGGTGCCGTCCGGCATCAGCCCCTTGCCCTGGGTGGCGCGGATCTTCTGGCACAGGTTGGTCTTGCCGGATTTGCAGAACTTGCACTCGCCGCACTCGGGGGTGTAGAGCGGGATCACGTGATCGCCGACCTTGACGCTGGTGACGCCCTCGCCGACGGACTCGACGATACCGCCCCCTTCATGGCCCAGGATGCAGGGGAAGACCCCTTCCGGATCTTCACCGGAGAGGGTGAAGGCATCGGTGTGGCAGACGCCGGTCGCGACGATCCGCACCCGCACCTCGCCGGCCTGGGGCGGCATGACCTCGACCTCTTCGATGGAGAGGGGCTGACCCGGTCCCCAGGCGATGGCGGCTTTACACTTGATGCTCTGAACCTGTGCCATGAATGACGTCCTCGTAGTGGTTGGATGAACGGAAATGAGTTCGGAGATCCAGTGTAGTTTCCCGCCGATTTGGTGATAATAACGCTAAGTATCAAATCACTTTTACACACAGGTAATAATGTTCGGCTGGGAAGGGGTCTGTGAATTTGTCAGCGTGGCGGAGCAGGGGGGCTTTACCCCGGCCGCGCGCAAGCTCGGGGTGTCGGTGGCCCAGGTGAGCCGCCAGGTGGCGCAGCTCGAAGACAGGCTGCAGGCCAAGCTGCTGCTGCGCACCACCCGCCAGGTGCGACTCACCGAACTCGGGGAGATCTATTTTCGCCACTGCCGCCAGTTGCTGGACAACCTCTACGAGGCGGAGCTGGCGGTGGGACGCCATCAGGCGGTGCCCCAGGGCTCCTTGCGCATCACGGCCCCGGTCTCCTACGGCGAGAGCCGCATCGCCCCCCTGGTGAACGACTTCATGGTGCGCTTCCCCCAGCTGGAGGTGACCCTCAACCTCACCAACCAGTTGCTGGATCTGGTGCACGAGGGGTTCGATCTGGCGATCCGCCTCGGCCACCTCAAGGATTCGACCCTAGTGGCCCGCAAGCTGGCGCAGCGGGTACCCTATGTGTGCGCCTCCCCCGCCTACACCGCCCGCCACGGCATGCCCAACAGTCTCTCGGAGCTGGCCCGTCACACCTGCCTGGTGGGCAACGGGGACGAGTGGCACTTCACCCTGAACGGTAAACCCCACAGCGTGCGGGTACGCGGTCTGCTTCAGTGCAACAGCGGCCACGCCCTGCTGGATGCGGCCATCAAGGGGATCGGCATCATCCAGCTGCCGGACTACTACGTGAGCGACCACCTCGCCCGGGGGGAGCTCATCGAGCTGCTGCCGGAGTTGCGGGCCCCCGAGGAGGGGATCTGGGCCCTCTATCCCCACAACCGCCACCTCTCCCCCAAGGTGCGGCTGCTGGTGGACTATCTGGCCGAGCGCCTCAGCGATCCCCACCAACCCGCTCTGGTTCGGCCCATCGGTTGATGGGGGCGATACAGGTATAAGAAAGAGGCTTGAATGGGTTGGTAGAATACAAGTATTCATAAATGAATTTTTGTTTCAAATGAGCCTTTGTTGTTGTAGCCTGTCAAACGCAATAGACCTGCTCATACCGGGTCTTTATCCTCTTATTGCTAAAGGACAGATAATAATGAAAGGCACGGTTATTGATTTTAATGAATCAGCTCGTACTGGTTTGATTTCTGGGGATGATAGTAATAGATATCAGTTTGACATTATTGAATGGAAAGGGAATCAGCTCCCGAGGAGTGGCTTGAAAGTTGATTTTTCTATTGAAGGCGAGCATGCAAAAGCCATCTATGCCATAGCCTCTAATGCTGGTTCTTCCAAGAAGGTCGCAGCTGCGCTGTTTGCATTTTTCCTGGGCGCTTTCGGTGCTCACAAGTTCTACCTGGGTTACACCAAACAAGGTGTGATCATGCTGCTGATATTTCTGCTTGGTTTCATTCTGCTTGGTTTGCCGTCGGTTGTTATCGGGATCATTGCCTTCATCGAATTTGTTGTTTATATCTCCAAGTCAGATGAAGAATTTGAGCAGACCTATATTATCAATAAGAAAGTATGGTTCTAGCCGATAAATTACCCGGCTAATTACAGGTTTGTTGATATGTTGTGCTGATGAAGGAATAACCCGTTCTTTGACAAGGCCGGGTTATTTTTCTATTCAGCCAAGAACATCCTGGATATCTCAAAGAAAAGGCCCGCATGTGCGCAATGCTGATCAGTTAAGGATCCATTGACCGATCCTTCTGCTGTAGGACAATCCGGAACCAATCACTGGTTCCGGATTTTTTTATGTCTATTGCAAACGATCTGAACGATGTTGTTGAGGCATCTGGCGACATGCTGGCTCGG
>NZ_JAGKRI010000182.1:0-310 GCF_017939255.1 Aeromonas sp. Prich7-2 | reverse complement strand
TGGTCTGCAAACGGCGCTTGTCGATCTCCTTGATGGTGTGCCAACCGACCCCGGTGAGCTGGCTGACATGGCGGATGGGGAGGTACTGAACGAGCGCTTCAATCCAGCACTGCATGCGCCGGGTGAGGCGGGAGCCAGAGGGGAGCCAGTCGATATGTTCACTGACGCGACCACAGCGCAGACAGTCGACGCGGCGAACAGGCAGTTGTAACCAGACTTGTCGGTCAAATAGGTCTCGCTCACGCACCCGGCGGATACGTTGGTCGTGGATCAATGGCGTGGGTTGCAGGCATCGGCGACAACGGGGCAA
>NZ_JAGKRI010000181.1:0-471 GCF_017939255.1 Aeromonas sp. Prich7-2 | reverse complement strand
CTGGCAAAAGGGAGAGCGTATCAAAGGTTTTTAAATCAATGCGTTAAGGATGATTCCGGTGAATGTGAACAGTGATTCCGGGATGTTGAACACTGTTTCCGGAAAGGAGGGGCGAAGTGTTCAGGTTGAACCGGAATGAGCGTTCATATTGGTCCGGAAATGGTGTTCACGTTGAATCGGAATTGGTGTTCATGATCGGCCGGAATATGCACTCTGGTAAACCATTCTCGTTATCTTCCTAGATTTGGGACCTGCATGCCCATGTGCAATGGCTTGGGGGAAGATGACCACAAATTTGGCCAGTTAAGACTAGCGCTGTTATGCCTAAATAACTGATCCCAATAGTGCTACACCTTCGCTGTACCATAGCCATTCCCCGGGAAAGGAGACACGGTATCCATGAAGTGTTTCACTCGGGCCAGCAGGCTGGCCATTCCTCTGCATTGATGATTGCGCGTGATGGTTTCATGT
>NZ_JAGKRI010000180.1:0-958 GCF_017939255.1 Aeromonas sp. Prich7-2 | reverse complement strand
TAAATAACTGATCCCAATAGTGCTACACCTTCGCTGTACCATAGCCATTCCCCGGGAAAGGAGACACGGTATCCATGAAGTGTTTCACTCGGGCCAGCAGGCTGGCCATTCCTCTGCATTGATGATTGCGCGTGATGGTTTCATGTAACTTGTGCCACAGCCGTTCGATGTGATTAACCCAAGGGCTGTAAACTGGCTGGAACACCAGGCAGAACTTGGGGTTCTTCTTCAACCATCGCTCGGTCTGTTTGCTTTTGTGAATGATGTAGTTATCGAGGATCAGTGTGATGGTTTTGGCTCGTCGGTAGTGGCGACGCAGCTTTTCCAGCATGGCGATAAACAGGGATGAGTTTTTCTTTATCCCGCTGACGTAAAGTACTCTTCCATTGCCTGCATGGAGAACGCCTGCCAGGTAATGTTTGGCGTTCTTTCCAGGTGTGACAACCCGCTTTTGCTGCGCTCTGAACATCCAGTCGGCCCCTAATTTGGGATTAAGGTCTATATCGACTTCATCCTCATAAAACACCGGATTATCTGCATCACAGCGGGCCAGTGCCGCGTCGATATTAGCCATTTTCTCCTGATAGGCAGGGTCTTTTATCCGCAAGGTCGGCACGGGCCTTCGCCAGACAATGCCCATACGCGGTAACCATCGGCGGAGCGTGGAGGCTGCCATATTGAGCCCCATTAACCGATTGATTTTGATAGCCAATAGTTCGGTACACCAACGGCTGCGCTGATAACCAAAATCTTGCGGAGAAAACTGCATGAGCAGCACCAGTAAGGTGACAATCTTGGCGATAGGTAAGACTGGGGCACGGCCAGCCGGTAAGGCTTCTAACGCCCCCACACCTTCATCCCGATACCACCGAAGCCAACGGCCGATGGTCGAGCGAGCAGCGCCGGTAAGGTGATGAACATCAGTGATCGTGCGTCCTTCATGTAACAGCAAGATGGC
>NZ_JAGKRI010000179.1:0-458 GCF_017939255.1 Aeromonas sp. Prich7-2 | reverse complement strand
CTTGGATTTTCTCTGCCTACTCTTTTTGCCGTTTTTGGATAAATACACCATTGCCCACTCCAACTTCTCTGTTATTTCCTGCCACGCACCATGGATGATGCTCGCCAATATCGGCATTAACCAAAGCGCGCTGTTTTTGGCAATCTTCAGCATCGATAACTCCGCGCTGCCAATCAGCGTCAGCGCCAGCCGACGTTTGACCAGCAAGGCCAGCAAACTAGCCCAGATCAAGCCTTCCGCTATCGCTTTTTGTCGTGTCGCGAACGCCTTCAACCGGTTATGTGATTTCAGCTCTTTGAACAACAGTTCGATCTGCCAACGGCAACGATACAATGCCATCACCTTCTCGGCTGGCCATCGCTCACGCGGAAGATTGGTCATCCATATACAGAACCGTTTTTCCTCTGCAAACCAACGTCTTATGAGTCGATATTTATACTTTCCCGAACTCACATCCA
>NZ_JAGKRI010000178.1:0-298 GCF_017939255.1 Aeromonas sp. Prich7-2 | reverse complement strand
CTGCCAACGGCAACGATACAATGCCATCACCTTCTCGGCTGGCCATCGCTCACGCGGAAGATTGGTCATCCATATACAGAACCGTTTTTCCTCTGCAAACCAACGTCTTATGAGTCGATATTTATACTTTCCCGAACTCACATCCAGATCCAGAACCTCGGCTCTGCAGCTTCTCCGATCGATATCCTTGAGCTTTTTTCCGAGTAACTTGGGCATTTCCCTGCCGTCCTGTCGGTAAGCTGCCTGTACTTTGGGATTGAGATTTTGACTCCCTCTGACCAGATAGCTTCCTTTGGCT
>NZ_JAGKRI010000001.1:0-18093 GCF_017939255.1 Aeromonas sp. Prich7-2 | reverse complement strand
GTTGGACAAACAGGCAGAGCAGTTCAAGTTACCCGCCCGCCGAGAACGAAGTTACCCAAGGTGCATCAAAGCCAAACCACAGAAGTATGCGACGAGAAAACCTAGTAAAAACAATGCCAGTCAGGCTTAACTGACTGGCATTAGGGCCAGAGGCCCGGTTTTCGGTCACGTCAGATGCCTGATTACATGATGGTGAACGGCATGATGATGTGGAACTTGACGTCATGCTCGGAGCTGAACATGTTCGGGTAGTACCAGCTACCCTTGTCGTCCTGTTCGTTGTTGTAGTCGGTGTAGTGCAGCTTGAACAGGGTGCCCTTCAGCTTGCCGTCCTGCACTGTGTACATGACGTCGAAGTTGGCTGCCCACTCTTTGCCACCTTCCAGGGACTTGTCGCCGTTGTTGGCATCCCAGCCGTAGGCACCGGAGACACCCACGCCCCAGCCCGGTGCACCCACCAGATCATCCAGGGAACGAGTCACGCCGAAGAACAGGGCCTTCTCGTCGTTGTGGTTCCAGTCGGAGCGGGAATCCCACCAGATTTCGTTCGCGCCCTGGGAGTTGCCGTAGCCGCGGGTCAGACGGGGCAGGTAGTTGCCCAGATCCCCTTCAGCCTTGGTCCACAGGCCTTCCAGACGGAAGCCATAGGGGCCGGCTGCCCAGCTGGCGGTCAGGGCTTGTTGCCAGGCCAGGCCGTCATAGTCGCTGTTCTCGGTGTCGGAACCGTAGAACTGGTAGCTGGTGTTCAGGCCACCCAGTACGTCGAACTTGTGGGCCAGCTTGAAGTGGTAGCTGTCCATGTAGCCTTCGGACTGACCGAAGCCGGCGGTGACGGCAGTGCCGTTCTCGAAGGTGTAGCGAGCGGCCAGACCGTGGATGTAGTCGATCTTGTTCGCATCGGTGAAGGGATCGCTGGCATAGGGGCTGCTCTTGGAGAAGCCTGTGGTGTTCTTGAACCAGGGAGCCTTGTACTCGTCGGCGATGGCATAGGTCAGGTAGAGGCCGCCGAAGGTGCCTTCGATCTGGCCACCACGGTAGGTACCGGGTTGATAGGACCAGTTGACGCCGAGGATGCCGGGTACATAGAGCTGGGTGTAACCACCCTTGGCGGTGACCGCGTCACCGAACTTGAATTTCAGGGCGGCGTTGGAGAGGCTGAAGCCGTTCTCGGGAACGCCGTCACCACCTGAACCCCACTTGTCGCCCCAGAAGGAGAACTCGTTCTCTTCGTTGACGCCATTGCTCTCGTCAACGGCCAGGTCGTAGGCACCGAAGCCGCCCACGTCGACGCCGACCACACCCCATGCATAGCCGGAGTTGAAGTTCAGGGCTGCCTGGGTGGTGGCATGGCTCAGGTTGGAGTGGTATTTGCCATCCTGACCCGGACCGGCCTGGACGCGATCACGCTCACGCTGGAAGTAGAACAGGCCACCGGTGAGCTTGCCTTCGTCGATGAAGGCACTGTAGGACTTGCCGTATTCCGGGCTCATCATGTCTTGAGCGGCGAACGCCATGCCGGGTGCGACCAGTGCCGCGACCACGGCAGCACTCAACGCGGCGCGCTTGAAGATCACTTTTTCCATTTGTTATTGCTCCTGATTTTATGGACTTAGCTTTTTTATCCGGCAGCCGGGTAGGCACCCGCCGCTCGGTATTGGCATTGCAATCAACACCCCGAAGGGCAAAAAAATGGTTCTCTGTCGTGCCCTTGTGCCTGATGCCTTGGCGCATCGGTCGGGGCTATCTGCATCGTTACAGTCGTTATTTTTTGGCTGTCGATCCTTGGCGATCTGACATCACCAAGAGTACGTTCGCGGTGCGAAATATCAATGTAAAGTTCCCGGCAAGTTTCAAAAATATGACCGAGTGCAAATAATCATGATTCTTGGTGTGGGCACTCCCAGGCCACTCATGTCGGCAATGACAGCGCTTTCATGGTGATTTCACCGTTCTCCTGCGCAGATCTTGCCGTCAAGGCAGAACTTTCTTTGTTAACCCGGTGGCAACATATAATTTTGTATCACAAAAAAAGATGAGTCCGGCGGGATGCCCACTGTCGTGAGCGTGAGCCGTTGCCCCGACAGACAGGGGGACCAGAGATGTGAAAGGGGTGAGGGAGCCTGTGACTGAATGGATGAGGCAACCCGTCATCGCCCGTGAGGACATGACGGGAGCATCAAGAGAAGGGTTGCGGCAAGGCCGTACCGCGGGCAGGTAGACAGGGAGCGCGCCCCGGGTCTGGTGCGAGCCAGACCCGGGGTTATCAGGCCTGGCTCAGGATCCGGGGGATCTGCTGGGCCTGGTGGTGGATGTGCTCGGAGACCTGCACCGAGAGACGGCTGCCCTGACGGGCGTGCTGGCTGATGCGGCCGATGAGGGCGGCGAAGCTGGCGAGCCTGTGCTCCTGGCTGCGGGCGTTGTCGGCCCCCTGCAGCGCGATGACGGCGGTGCTGCGCGCCATCTCCCGCACCGTCTGGGTGGTCTGGCGCAGCTGTTCGGCCTGCTGGCGCTGATCGGCGGCCTCCGCGGTGATGCGGGACAGCACGGTGGCGAGCTGATCCCCCGCCTGGGTGAGGCTCGCCAGGATCTCGGTGATCTGGCCGAGGGAGCGCTGGGTGTCGGCGGAGAGGTGGCGCACCTCGTCGGCGACGACCGCAAAGCCGCGTCCCTGCTCCCCGGCGCGGGCCGCTTCGATGGCGGCGTTGAGCGCCAGCAGGTTGGTCTGCTGGGAGATGTGGCCGATGACGTCGACGATGGCGGTCACGTCCTCCACCGAGCGGGTCAGCTGGGCCAGGGCCGCGCTGCTCTCGTCGATGGCGAGCCCGGTCTGGGCGGTGGCCGTCAGCATGCCACCCACCAGCTGCTCGCTCTGGGTCATGGAGTGTTCGTTGTGCTGGGCGTGCTGGGCGATTTCGGCGGCGACCTGGTGCACCTCGCTGGCGAGCTGGTTGAGCTCCTGCATCATGGTGTCGCTCTCGTCCACCGCCTGCTCCGTGGTGCGGGTGCTGTGATGGATCTCCTGCACCTGGGCCACCATCTCCTGCAGGCTGGAGGAGACGCTGGAGAGCTGCCCCGCCTTCTGCTGCTGATCCTGTTGCAGCCTCTCAATGAGGCGGTTGTAGCTCGCGACTATGTCCGCCAGCTCGTTGCGCTCGCGCCCCTGGGCCAGCAACTGGGCCTGACCCGTGGCATCGAGCTGCAGGAAGGCGGCCCGCAGCCGCAGCAGGGGGCTGACCAGCCAGCGGCGCTGCACCAGGGCGAACAGCAGGGCCACCACCACCAGGCAGAGCGCCAGCACGCCGAGCACCGTGGCCAGTTCCCGGTTCACCGTCTGGCGGGCGGCAGCGAGCCGCTCTCCCAGCTGTTCCCCGGCCTGCAGTAGCTGGCTGATGTCCTGCTGCACCATCTGACGCGCGGCCTGCTGCTGTTGCAGCGCCTTGCGGCTGTTCTCGAGCTCCTGGGGATAGCGTTTGAGCAGGGAGGTCAGCTCGGCTTTGGGCTGATCCCCGAGCTCCTTGCGCTGCGGCTCTCCCAGGGTGAACTCGTCGGCCGGGGCCTCCTCGAAGAGAGCCAGGCTCGGCAGGGCCGCCAGCTTGTCCGCCTGTTTCTGCAGGGCCGCCAGTTCGAATTGCAGCCCCTCCAGCAGCTTGGGGCTGGCCTGCTCCATGTAGTTCTGGCGCTGGTGGGCGAGGGCGGGCAGGGCGGCCAGTATGTCGACGGCCCCCTGACGATACTGCTCGGCGAGCGCCGGATCCCGCCCGGCGGCGGCCCCCTGCTGGCCATAGCGCAGCAGGGCGCGGGCCTGGGTGGTCAACTCGTTCTCGGCATTTTGCAGCAACCACTGGCTGTTGCCGGAGAGCTTGCCCGCCGCCAGGTAGTCGCCGTCGATACGTGCCCCCATCTGTTCGAGCCGGGCCCGCAGCGGGCCGGTCAGGGTGTCGTCCTGGCTGGATAGCAGCGCCAGCGCCTGCTGGCGTACGCCCTGGGCCTGGGCCAGCAGCAGGGGATCCCCGCTGCCGAGATAGTCGCGAAGCGCCCCCTGCAGCGGACCGCTCAGTTGCTGTTGCAGGCGCTCCTGCAGACGCTGGGCCTGGGCCGAGTGGTTGAATTGTTGCCAGCCCTGATAGAGGGCGGCGGCCTGAACACCGGCCACCAGCAACAAGACGAGGGAGGAGAGGGAGGCAAAATGGGCAATTTTCACTTTTCAGTCCTGCTTGAACCACGCAATGGGCGTGAGCTTAAGCAGGCCTGATGGCGTTTTTATGACAGAGGCTCTGCAACTGGCTGAGTCTTCGGTGTTTTCACCAGCAGGCCCAGCAGGGCGCCGCCCATGATAAGGGCCCCCGCCAGCAGATGGCGCGGGGTGAGCGCCTCGCCGTTGAGCCAGACCAGCAGCAGGGTGCTCAGCAACGGGGTGAGGTAGGCGAGTGCGCCGATGCGGCGCGGATCCCCGTCCCGGAGCGCCAGATACCAGGTGACGAAGGCCGCCCCCATGGGGCCGAGGGCGAGCCCGGCGATGAGCAGCCAGTCACCCTGGGGGATCCGGGCGAATGGCAAGGGGCCTTCCAGCATCCATGCCAGCAGCAGGGCCAGGAGCCCTGCGGGCAGGCAGGCGGCGGCCGTGATCACGGCGGGAGCGGGAGGCAGGCGGCGGGAGAGCACGGAATAGGCGCCCCAGACGATGGCGGCGCCGAGCGCCAGCAGGTAGCCGGGCAAGTGGGCCTGTTGCAGTTGCAGGTGACCATCGACCATCACCAGCACCGACCCCGCGAGACCCAGGGCCCCGGCCAGCAGGTGGTGCAGGCTCAAGGGGTGGCCCGGCAGCAGCAAGGGGGTGAACAGGATGATGCACAGCGGCCACAGGTAGTTGATGAGGTTCGCCTCCAGCACGGGGGCGTGGCGAAAGCTTGTGAACAGCAGCAGGTGATAGAGCAGCAGGGCCGTGATGGTCACCAGCCAGGTGAGGGGGCTGGCGCGCCACTGGCGCCAGAATGGCAGGGTGCCCGCCCCGCAGAACAGCAGCACCAGCCCGACCAGCACCAGCGGCGAGACGCTGGTGATCCGGGAGGTGAGCGCGGCGAGGGAGGCCCACAGCAAGATGGTGAGCAGGGCAAAACCGGTGGACTTGTCCCACCAGGAAGACGCAGGCATCCAACACTCCTTTGCAAGATGAATGAACGAAAAAGAGGGCCAGTCTAGCAGACTGGCCCTCGTCACACAGCGTTGCCGTGACGGTGCGGGTTATGACTCCCGGCTCGGGACGACCCCTGCCGCCGGGGCCAGGGACTGCCCCTTGACGTACCAGACGATGAGCGCCAGCACCAGCAGCGGCAGCACGGGGTCGAACCAGGTGCCGCCGGAGCCGAACATCAGGTTCAGCAGGGCGACGCCGGTGCCGCCGATGGCCCAGGCGATGGTGGTCGGGATGGACCAGACGATCATCTGCTGCTTGACGTCGGAGATCCCCATCATGCGGTTGACCACCCAGAACAGGCTGTCGTTGAAGTAACCGAAGAAGAGCGACCCCATGGTGGCGGCCTGGGCGGCCAGCAGCATGTTGACTCCGGGGATCTGCGCCAGGATGGGGGCGGAGATGGAGGCTGCCGTCACCATGGCCACGGTGCCGGACCCCTGGATGAGGCGCACCAGGGTCGCCACTATGAAGGGGATCAGGATGGGGGAGATGGGCAGCTGGGCGATCTGCTCGGCCAGTTGCTGACCCGCACCGCTGTCGCGCAGCACGGCTCCCAGCGCCCCGCCGGCACCGGTCACCAGCAGTATGATGCCGGCGGATTGCAGCCCCTCTTCCAGGCGGGCGGCGGTGGCGTGCCTGTCCATGTGCGGGACCAGGGTGTAGACCGCCAGCAGCACGCTGATGGCGAGCGCTATGATGGGGGTGCCGATGAAGTTGATGCCCTGCACCAGGGGGTTCGCCATCAGGCCGTCCATGCCCTCCAGGGTGGCCAGGGTGGTGAAGATGGCCTTGACGAAGATGAGCACTATGGGCACCAGGATCGGCAGCAGCGACAGGGTCAGGCTCGGCAGGGTCTTGCCCTCCTTCTCCTTGAGGTACTGCTCATAGGTGGCTTGCAGCTCGTCCGGGGTCTGGGCGGCCTGGGCACCGAACTCGGGGTACTTCTTGTCGAGCCACTGGGCGTAGAAGACGATGCCGAGCACGCAGGGGATGGCCAGGGCCATGCCGGTCAGCAGCATGGCGCCGATGTCCACGCCAAACAGACCGGCAACCCCCAGCGGGCCCGGGGTCGGCGGCACGGTATGGTGGGTCACCACCAGGCCGCCCGCCAGCGCCACCCCCAGGGTGAGCAGGGAGCGCTTGCCGCTCTTCGCCAGCGCCTTGGCCACCGGATAGAGGATGACGAAGGCGGAGTCCACGAAGATGGGGATGCTGACGATGTAGCCCGTGATGGCCAGGGCCCACTCCTCGCGGCGCTTGCCGAGCCACTTGATGAAGCTGTAGGCGATCTGTTCGGCGGCGCCGGAGACCTCAAGCAGGCGACCCATCATGACCCCGAGGCCAATGACGATGCCGATGCTGCCGAGGGTGGAGCCAAAGCCCTGGGTGATCACGGTGAGGGTCTTGTCGATGCTCATGCCGCCGGTGATCCCGGCGATGCAGGCCGCCGCCAGCATGGCGATCAGGGCGTGCACCCGGGTGCGGATGACCAGGAACACCAGCACGAAGACCGCGATGATGAGACCGATGATGGGGGTTGGGATGTCGCTCATGATGCCTCCTGCATGTCATGGGTGATGAAACTGTCGATGATGTCGGCAAACGTCCTGTCTGCCGCGAAACCGAGGGCGCTGGCCCGCAGGTTGTCGATGCGTCCCGGCCAGCTCGCCACGATGCGCTCGATGGCCGGATCGGCGGCAAACTGCACCCGATCCCGGGCCGCCTGGCCACCGACCCGTGCGAGGGCCTCCAGCATTTCGCCGACGGTCACGCTGATGCCGGGCAGGTTGATGCTGCGGGCGTCACCGGTGGCGGGAAGTCTGGCCGCCAGCAGGAAGTTCGCGACCACGGTGGCGGGGCTGGAGAGCCAGAGGCGCAGATCCGGGCTCACCGGGCAGATGGCGCTCTCCCCTTGCAGCGGCTCGCGGATGATGCTGCTGACAAAGGAGGAGGCGGCGCGGTTCGGCTTGCCCGGCCGCACGCAGATGGTGGGCAGGCGCAATACCAGACCGTCGACGAAGCCCTTGCGGCTGTAGTCGTTGACCAGCAGTTCCCCCATGGCCTTCTGGGCGCCGTAGGAGGAGGTGGGGGTGAGCGCCGTGCCGTCATTCACCAGCTCCGGCAGCGGGCCGCCATAGACGGCGAGCGAGCTGGTGAAGACGAAGCGGATGCCCGGCCGGGCATGGCGGCACGCCTCCAGCAGGGTGCGGGTGGTGTCCAGGTTGACCTGCCAGCCCAGATCGAAATCCTGCTCCGCGTGGCTGCTGACGATGGCCGCCAGGTGGTAGACCACGGCGGTCCGCTCGCTGATGAGGGACTCGGCGACACCGGCTTCGGTGAGGTCGGCCCGCAGACAGCGAACCCTGGGGTCCGGCAGAGGGGATTGCGGCTGCTGGATGTCCACCAGCAGCAGCTCGGTGAAGGGGTGGGGGCCTTGCAGCAGGGCCCGGGCCAGTTTCTGGCCCAGGAAGCCACCGCCGCCGGTGATGATGATCTGCATCTTGTTATCCTCAGACTCGTTCATGTTCAGGGTCGTTATTGTTGTGTCAGCCAGGCCAGCCCTTCCCGGGTGCCGGCTCTGGGGTTGTACTCGCAGCCTATCCAGTCGTGGTAGCCCGCCTGCGCCAGCACCTTGAACAGGTGGGGGTAGGCGATCTCCCCCTCGTCCGGCTCGTGGCGATCCGGCACCGAGGCGATCTGGACGTGGCCGATGGCCGGGCCCAGCTTGCCGATGAGACGGGTGAGATCCCCGTCCATGATCTGGGCGTGATAGAGGTCGAGCTGCACCCCCACGTTGGGTCTGTCTATCTCCTGCACCAGGGCCAGGGCGTCGAGCTGGTGGGCCAGGAAGTAGCCGGGTACATCCCGATCGTTGAGGGGCTCGAGCAGCACCTTGATGCCGTCTTCGGCCAGGAAGTCGGCGGCGAAGCGGATGTTGTCGGTCAGGGTCTGGCGGTGGGCCGAGAGGCTATGAGCAGGGTCTACGATGCCGCTCATGGCGTGTACCTTGGTGCAGCCGAGCGCCAGGGCATAGTCACGCACGCTTGGCAGGTGGCCGCGAAACTCCGCTTCCCGCCCCGGGATGGCAGCCATGCCGCGCTCCCCCGCGCCCCAGTTGCCCGGCGGCATGTTGAACAGGGCCTGGGAGAGCCCCTGCTCGCGCAAGCGGCGGCCCAGCTCTGCGGCCGGCCACTCGTAGGGGAAGAGGAACTCCACCGCCTCGAAGCCTGCGTCGCGGGCGGCGGCGAAGCGCTCCAGGAACGGCACCTCGGTAAACAGCATGGTGAGATTGGCGGCAAACTTGCTCATGGTTTCATCCTCCTCAATTCATCAATTTCGGGTTCGCTCAGGTAGCGGATGGCGTGGCCATGGAGCATCAGTGCCAGGCGCGCCGTCTCCTCCAGCTCTTCCATGTTGTTGACCGCATCCACCAGATCCTTGCCCGTCACCACGGGGCCGTGGTTGGCAAGCAGGAAGGCGTTGCCTTCGGGGGCGTGGCGCCCCAGCTCCTCGGCGATGCGGGCATCCCCCGGTTTGTAGTAGGGGATGAGCGGCAACTGGCCGACCCGCATCACGTAGTAGGGGGTGAAGGGGCGGATGACGTTGGCCGGATCCAGCCCCTCCAGACAGGAGAGGGCGGTCAGGTGGGTGCAGTGCAGGTGTACCACGGCCCGGCAGTCCGGATTGTTGTGGTAGATGGCAAGGTGGAAGGCCACCTCCTTGGAGGGGCGATCTCCCCCCAGGTGTTCCCCCCGCAGATTGACGTGAGAGAGCCTGTCGGCGCTGAGCCGTCCCAGGCAGGAGCCGGTCGGGGTGGCGATCAGGGTACCGTCCGGCAGCAGGGCGGAGAGGTTGCCGGCGCCCCCGGTGGCATAACCGCGCTGGAAGAGGGAGGCCCCCAGCATCACCATGGTGTCGCGCAGTGCCTGTTCAGTCATGGAAGTACTCCTGAGCCTTGTCGAAGAAGTCGTCGCTCCCGAAATTGCCGGATTTGAGGGCCAGCGACAGGGGGGCGTCGATGGCCCGCACCCAGGGCACTCCGGGGGCGATCTGCGGGCCGATGTGGAACGCCTTGACGCCAAGGGCTTGGGTGACCCGGCTCGAGGTCTCGCCACCGGCGATGATGAAGCGGTCCACGCCGGCGCCTTGCAGCAGTTGGGCTAGGCGGGCAAAGCAGTGTTCCACCGCATCGCTGGCCGCCTGCTGGCCGTGGGTTTCCTGAATGCGGGCCAGCTCCGCCGGGCTGGTGGTGGCGTAGACCAGCGGCGCCGGGGTCCGGGGCTGGTCCAGTACCCAGCGCGCCAGCTCGGCCGGGTAGTCGGCCTCTTCGAGGCAGCGCACCACATCCAGCGCCAGGGCAGGAGCGTGCTGGCGATAGCGGGCCACCTGACGGTTGGTCATCTCGGAGCAGGAGCCCGACAGCACCGCGGCGCGGGTGCCTCTGGGCCAGCCCGCCTCGCGGGCACCCTGCAGATCGCCGCTGCCAAGCTGACGGGCCAGGCCGATGGCGAGGCCGGATCCGCCGGTCACCAGGGGCATGTCGAGGGCGGCGGTGGCGATGTCCAGCAGGTGCTGCTCGGTCAGGGTGTCGACCACGGCGTAGCGCACACCAGCTTGTGTTAGCTGCTCAAAGGCGTCGGCAATGGCGGTGGCACCCTGTGCGATGGTATTGAACGGCACCAGACCGGCGCGGCCCTGGGCCTGTCCCTCCATCAGCCGCAGCAGGTTGCTGTCGGTCATGGGGGTGATGGGGTGGTGGCGCATGCCGGACTCGGCCAGCGGCTGGGTCCCCACGAAGAGGTTGCCCTGATAGACGGTGCGACCATTCACCGGCAGGGCCGGACAGATCAGGGTGAACCGGCTCTCCAGCGCCGCCAGCAGGGCGTCGGTGACGGGGCCGATATTGCCCGCCGCCGTGCTGTCGAAGGTGGAGCAGTACTTCTGGTAGATGCGCGGGCAGCCGCGGGCCTTGAGCCAGTCGAGGGCCGCCAGGGAGTCGCGCACCGCTTCGCCTGCGGGACAGGAGCGGCTCTTGAGGCTGATCACCACGGCATCGACCCCGGTCAGATCCGCCGCTGCCGGGATGCCGGCAAACTGGATGGTGGAGAGGCCGTTCTCCACCAGGAAACCGGCGATGTCGGTAGCGCCGGTGAAGTCGTCTGCGATGACACCGAGTTTCATAGCAGTTCCTCCTGACCCGGCAGCTGGATGCCGGAGAAGATCTTGATGACGGCGCTGTCATCTTCCTGGCCGTACCCTGCGTTGCTGGCGCCGAGGAACATGTTCAGCGCCGTGCTCGCGAGCGGCAGCGGGAAGCGCAGCGCCTTGGCGGTGTCGGCCACCAGGGTGAGATCCTTGACGAAGATGTCCACTGCGGAGCGGGCCTGGTAGTCACCGGCCAGCACCCGGGGCATGCGGTTTTCAAACATCCAGGAGTTGCCGGCGGCATGGGTCACCACGTCATACATGAGATCCAGGGACACGCCTGCCCGGCTGGCCAGCGCCATGGCCTCGGCGGCAACGGCTATGTGCACCCCGGCCAGCAGCTGGTGGATGATCTTGACCGTGCTGCCCTGGCCCGGCTCGCTGCCGACCCGGTAGACCTTGCCGGCCACCGCATCCAGCACCGGGGCCAGCTTGTCGAAGGCGTCGTCTGAGCCTGCGGCCATCACCGTCATCTCGCCGGCATCGGCCTTGATGGCACCGCCGGAAACCGGCGCATCCAGCATCGGCAACCCCATCAGCGCCAGCTCGGCAGCCAGGGCGCTCGCCTCTTCGGCGGCGATGGTGGAAGAGACCATGATGGCGGTGCCCGGTTTGAGGTGGCGAGCCAGCCCCGCTTCGCCGAGCAGGATGCGGCGCACCTGGGTGGCGTTGACCACCAGCAACAGCACCGCATCGAGCGTCTCAGCCAGGGGCCTGGCATCGGCCATGACGGCGGCGGCACCGGCCTGCTGCAACTGGCCGCGAGCCTGTTCGCTGATGTCGATGCCATAGGTGGTGAGCCCAGCCCGCAGGCAGGAACGGGCGGCGCCCATGCCCATGGCGCCCAGGCCGATGACCGCAACATGATAGGGAGTGCTCATCTCGTGATTCCTCGATTACGACTGATGAGCCGATAGTAGAGGCTTGCGGCGATGAAATATCAGGCAGTCGTCACAAAAAATAACTTAATTGATGTTAATTTTTGTTATTTGAGAGAGTTGAGATTCTTTCGAGTCAAGTTTTGGCGTTTTTTGTGTGAATAAATGTGATTTTTGAGCCCGTTGCAGGTTATTTATCATTTTTTCCCAGGTCGCTGGGGTAGAATGGCGCCTTCCCTTCCCCGAGGCGCGAGGCAAGATGATTCCCGTAGAGCGACAGCAACGTATCCTGCAACTGCTGGCAGAGCGCGGCGTGGTCAGCATAGTGGAGCTGACCGACTGGTTGCAGGTCTCCCACATGACCATCAGGCGCGACATCCAGAAGCTGGAGGAGCAGGGGCGGGTTCTCTCCGTCTCGGGTGGGGTCAGCCTCTCCCAGCGGATCAAGAGCGAGCCCTCCCACGCCGCCAAGCGCAGCCTGATGCAGGGGGCCAAGCTGGCCATTGCCCGGCTCGCCGCCGCCCAGGTGAGCGAGGGGAGCACCGTCTATCTGGATGCCGGTACCACCTCCCTGGAGCTGGCCCGGGAGCTGGCGCTGCGGGAAGACCTGATGATAGTGACCAACGACTTCATGGTCTGCGCCTACCTCATCGAGCACGGCCGCTGCCGCCTCTATCACACCGGGGGCCAGGTCATTCGCGAGAACCAGTCCTGTGCCGGGGAGGCCACCGCCCACTTCCTGCGCAACCTCCATCTGGACGTTGCCTTCCTGTCAGCCTCCTCCTGGGACAGTCAGGGGATCTCCACCCCGAGCGAACAGAAAGTGCCGGTGAAGCGGGCCGTGGTGGAGTCGGCGGCGACCCGCATCCTCATCTGCGATTCGTCCAAATATGGCAAGGTGGGGACCTTCAACGTGGTGAGCTGGGATGCGATCGATCAGGTGATCACCGACGAGCAACTGCCCCAGAGTGCCCGCGAGGCGCTGGCCCAGCACGGGGTCAGGGTGACCATGGCGCCGCTGGCCAGCCTGGCGGTCAGCGCCGAGTGAGGGGGCCTCGTCCCTGAGACTGGTCAGGGACGGGCCCCGGGTCAGCGGCTGCCTGCCGCCGGCTCCTCCGCCAGGTTGGCTGAGCCCTGGATCACCTCCCCCGCCTTCTCGATGTCCCGTCCCATCCCGTGGATGGTGTTGCAGCCCAGCAACCAGAGGCTGGCACAGAGCACCAGCAGCATGCGATTCGCGTTCATCCTTCCTCCTTGCATCCTATGGGGTCAGTTTGAGCAGGCGTCCCTGACCCGAGTCCGTCAGCAGATAGAGCGCGCCGTCGGGGCCCTCCTTGACGGTACGGATCCGCTCCCCCAGATCGGTCAGCAACCGCTCCTGTGACACTATGGTGTCCCCGTCGAGGCGCAGGCGCAACAGGGCCTGGCCGCGCAGGGCGCCGACCAGCAGATCTCCCCGCCACTCCTTGAACAGCCCCCCCTGATAAAAGGTCATGCCCGAGGGGGCGATGGAGGGCACCCAGATCCAGCGCGGCGCCGTCAGGCCCGGCGCGCTCTGGCCCACGCCAATCTTGCCGCCACCGTACTCTTCGCCGAAGGTCACTCTGGGCCAGCCGTAGTTGTGGCCGGGCAGGATGAGGTTCACCTCGTCCCCGCCCTGGGGGCCGTGCTCGTGGGCCCAGAATTGCTGACTAACCGGGCGCAGCGCCGCCCCCTGCATGTTGCGATGGCCCAGGCTCCAGATCTCCGGCAGGGCCCCCGCCGTCTTGACGAAGGGATTGTCGGCGGGCACCCGGCCATCCCTGTGCAGGCGCACCGTCTTGCCGAGGTGGTTGTCCAGCGTCTGGGCCCGCGCCCGCTCGCTGTAGCGATCCCCCAGGGTGATAAAGAGATAGTCATCCATCAATACCAAGCGGGAGCCGAAGTGAGCGCCACCGGCGACCTTGGGCTGCTGGCGAAACAGCAGTTGCCAGTCGACCAACGCATCTTTTTGCAGCCGGGCCCGGGCCACGGCGGTGCCGGCGCCGCCGTCCCCCGGCTCGCTGTAGCTGAGATACACCCAGCCCTCGCCGTCCAGGGCGAGATCGAGCAGCCCCCCCTGACCCGCGGCGGCGAGGGGGGGCAGGCCCGAGATAAGGTGGCGCTCGCCGCCGGCGTCGATGCGCAGCAGGCGGCCCGGGCGCTCGCTGACGAGGTAGCCGCCATCGGGGAGAAACGCGAGCCCCCAGGGGTGGCGCAGCTCCCCCGCCACTTGGGTCAGGGTCAGCGCCCGCACCGGGAGCGCCAGGCAGACAAGCAGCAGGGCAAGCAGTCGCAACATGGGGGATATCCTCTCTCTGGCCAGGCCTGAACGTCGCTGAAGTATAGGGGAAGGGAGCGGGAAAACGTGAGACACAACAAGCTATTGCATCACTTCGCCGCCTACACTTCACACTGTCATCAAGGCGAATAGTGCGCCAGCCCGGACCCGGGATAATGGAGGATTCAGATGTCATCACTTGCGTCGGCGCCTGGGCGCCTCCTGTCCGATCTGCTGGCCGGCGTCACCGCGGCGGCCGTGGTGCTGCCCAAGGCCATGGCCTATGCCACGGTGGCGGGGCTGCCGGTGGCGATCGGTCTCTACACCGCGTTCGTGCCCATGGTGATCTACGCCTTGCTGGGCTCTTCCCGGGTGCTCAGCGTCAGCTCCACCAGCACCCTGGCTATCCTGACCGCCACCCAGCTCGGACTGGTGGTTCCGGACGGCGACCCAGGCCGGCTGCTCATTGTGACGGCCACCCTGACCCTGATGGTGGGGGCCATGCTGATGCTGGCGGCCGCGCTGCGGCTCGGCTTCATCGCCAACTTCATCTCCCTGCCGGTGCTGGTGGGGTTCAAGAGCGGCATAGGGCTGGTGATCATCCTCGACCAGCTGCCCAAGCTGTTCGGGGTGCACCTCCAGAAGGAGAACTTCTTCCTGGATCTCTACCACCTCGGCCAGGCGCTGCCCCAGACCTCCTGGCTGACCCTGGGGGTCGCCCTCGCCACCCTGGTGGTGCTGGTGTTCATGGAGTGGCGCTTTCCCCACTCCCCCGCCCCCCTGCTGGGGGTGGGTGTCGGCATCGCGCTGGTGTGGGGCCTCGGCCTGAACGAGGCGGGCGTCGCCATCGTCGGGAGCATCCCCACCGGCCTGCCCAGCCTGACGATGCCGGATCCGACCCTGGTGTTGCAGCTGCTGCCGGGGGCGGCGGGCATAGCGCTGATGAGCTTCACCGAGACTATCGCCGCAGGGCGGGCCTTCGTGGGGAAGGAGGAGCCCGAGATCAATGCGAATCGGGAACTGGTGGCCACCGGGCTGGCCAACCTGGGGGGCGCCTTCTGCGGCAGCATGCCGGCGGGGGGCGGCACCTCCCAGACGGCGGTGGTGCGCTCCGTCGGGGGCCTGAGCCAGCGGGCCTCCGCGGTCACCGCCGCGATGGCGCTGGCCACCATGATCTTCCTCGCCCCGCTGCTCTCCTGGCTGCCGAGCGCCACCCTGGCGATGGTGGTCATCGTCTACTCGGTGGGGCTCATCCAGCCGGGGGAGTTTCGCAAGATAGGGCAGATCCGCATGATGGAGTTTCGCTGGGCCGTCATCGCCTGCCTGGGGGTGCTGCTGTTCGGCACCCTGGAGGGCATAGTGGTCGCCATCCTCGCCTCCCTGCTGGGGCTGGCGAGCCAGACGGCGCACCCCAGGGTCTATGTGATCGGCCGCAAGCCCGGGGAGGATGTGCTGCGCCCGCTCAGCGAGCAGCATCCCGATGACGAGACCATCCCGGGCCTGCTGATCCTGCGCCCGGAGGGGCGCCTCTTCTTCATCAACGCGCAACACGTGGCGGCCCAGGTCCGGCAGCTGACCGAGACGCACAGGCCCGAGGTGGTGGTGCTCGACATGAGCCGGGTGCAGGACGTGGAATACTCGGCCCTGATGATGCTGATGGAGGGGGAGCGGCAGGTGCGTGACAAGGGGGTCACGCTCTGGCTGGCCGGGCTCAACCCTGGGGTGCTCGAGAACGTGCGCCGTAGCGGGCTGGCCAGCCAGCTGGGGGAGAGCCGCATGCTGTTCAATGCCAGGGCGGCTATCCGCCAGTATCGGCAGGGCAGGGGTGAGCCCGGGCTCACCCCGCTTGCCTAGAAGCGCTCCGGAATGATGCGCAGGGGGTGTTCCGAGGGGGCGGCCTTGCCTATCTTGCGCCTGGGCAGCTTGACCGGCTCGGCCGGCAGCGCCTCGTAGGGGATGTGCGACAGCAGGTGGGAGATGATGTTGAGGCGCACCCGCTTCTTGTCCTCGGAGCGGGCCACGAACCAGGGGGCCCAGGCGGTGTCAGTGGCGATGAACATGGCATCCCGCGCCCGGGTGTAGTCATCCCAGCGGTTGAAGGACTTGATGTCCATGGGGGAGAGCTTCCAGATCTTGCGACCGTCGTCGATGCGATCCCGCAGCCGCCGCTCCTGCTCCTCTGGGGTCACCTCCAGCCAGTACTTCAGCAGTATGATGCCCGAATCGACCATGGCCTTCTCCACCATGGGGGTGCCTGCCAGGAATTTGTCGCTCGCCTCCTCGCTGCAAAAGCCCATGACGCGCTCCACGCCGGCCCTGTTGTACCAGCTGCGATCGAAGATGACGATCTCGCCCGCCGCCGGCAGGTGGGGGATGTAGCGCTGGAAATAGAGCTGGCTCTTCTCCCGCTCCGTGGGGGCGGGCAGCGCGACGACGCGAAAGACCCGGGGGCTGACCCGCTCGGTGATCGCCTTGATGGTGCCCCCCTTGCCGGCCCCGTCGCGCCCCTCGAACACGATGCAGACCTTGAGCCCCTTGTGCACCACCCACTGCTGCAGCTTCACCAGCTCCACGTGCAGGCGGCGCAGCGCCTTTTCGTATGCCTTGTTGCCGAGGGGCTTCTGCTCCTCGACCACGACCGGCTGTTCAGCCCTGGATTTTTTTTTGCTGCCCATGATGTCCTTCTTGTGTCTCAAACGGATGGAGAGTGGCCGTCATCCCGGACGGCGCCCTTCAAGCGTAGATGACGACGCCGGCTCGCCGTTGGCGGCGAGGGCAGAGGGTGATCGGGATCATGGGTGGGCAGGTGGACGGCGAGCCCTTGCCCCGGTTGTCGCCATCCCCACGGGGCTGGGGCCGCACTGCGCACAGTGCTGGCGGGGGATGATGAAGGGGCCAAGAACGACCAAGGGGTTGGCATCTTGCGATGCCAACCCCTTGTTTTGTATGGCGTTCCCGACTGGAGTCGAACCAGTGGCCTGTCCCTTAGGAGGGGATGGTTATAAGAGCTTTTAAATAAAAAATATTGTTAAAAAACAATGAGTTAAGAGTTCTTATGGATTTGAATAGCGCTGAAATAGCGCAAAATAATGTTTGCAAGGCATGCAGAAATGCATTATTGGGTGGTGAGATGAGGTTACGAGATGGCGTCCCAGGCAGGATTCGAACCTGCGACCTCGCCCTTAGGAGGGGCGCGCGCTATCCAGCTGTGCCACTGGGACGTGCGCGCATTATATAAAAATACTAATAAAAATAAACAGCTAATGTCATCGCCAGCGACCACTGAGGTGCAGTTCGGCCCATTTTCAGCCGACAATCGCCGTCACTGGATGAGCAGATCTCCATTTCACGATACCGATAATCTGTTCGCCAGCGGCTATTAAGGTGCAGATCGCCTCGTTGTCAGCTGACAATCGCTGCCTGCCAGGGTCAGAATTCCATTTCACGATACCTGTAGCTGTTCGGGCCAACGGGTACTCAGGTGCAGATCGGCCCGCTGACCCGTTGTCAGCCGACAATCGCTGCCTGCCAGGGTCAGAATTCCATTTCACGATACCTGTAGCTGTTCGGGCCAACGGGTACTCAGGTGCAGATCGGCCCGTTGACCCCGTTGTCAGCCGACAATCGCTGCCTGCCAGGGTCAGAATTCCATTTCACGATACCTGTAGCTGTTCGGGCCAACGGGTACTCAGGTGCAGATCGGCCCGTTGACCCCGTTGTCAGCCGACAATCACTATCTGCCAAGGTCAAAATTCCATTTCACGATACCTGTAGCTGTTCGGGCCAGCGGGCACTCTGATGCAGATCGGCCCGTTGTCAGCCGACAATCGATGTTTGCTGGGGCAAGAGTTCCATTTCACGATACCTGTAGCAGTTCGGGCCAGCGGGTTTTCTGGTGCAGATCAGCCCGTTGTCAGCCGACAATCGATGTTTGCCAGGGGCTGAGTTCCATTTCACGATACCTGTAGCTGTTCTGCCCTCGGGTACTCAGGCGAAGATTGGTCCGTTGTTGTCAGCTGACAATCGATGTTTGCCAAGGGCTGAGTTCCATTTCACGATACCTATAGCTATTCCTGCCTGCTGGGGTCTGGCACAGATAACCCTGTTGTCAGCCGACAATCGCTGCCTGCCAGGGTCATAATTCGATTTCACGATACCTATAGCTATTCCTGCCTGCTGGGGTCTGGTGCAGATAACCCTGTTGTCAGCCGACAATCGAGTTCGCTGGGGTCAGATTTCCATTTCACGATACCTGTAGCAGTTCCGGCCAGCGGGTTTTCTGGTGCAGATCAGCCCGTTGTCAGCCGACAATCGAGCTTGTTAGGGGCGGGATTTTCATTTCACGCTACCTGTAGCAGTACCGGCCAGCGGGTACTCTGGTGCAGATCAGCCCGTTGTCAGCCGACAATCGATGTTTGCCTGGGCCAGCATTCCATTTCACGATACCTGTAGCAGTTCCGGCCAGCGGGTTTTCTGGTGCAGATCAGCCCGTTGTCAGCCGACAATCGATGTTTGCC
>NZ_JAGKRI010000019.1:0-58526 GCF_017939255.1 Aeromonas sp. Prich7-2 | reverse complement strand
CATAGGAGGGAAGCTCTGCCATCGCCTCCATGATACGGCCAAGTAAGGCTGCATCATCACGCTGGCGATGATGACGACCATCTTGCCAACCCGGTTTTCGATGAACACGAACGGATAGCTGCGCACGCGATACATTAAGAGCCTGGTTCACAGCACTTAATCGTCGTCCCCCGGCAACAAGGGCGCATGCGCAATCCATTTTTTTGCTCGACCATACTCCACGGCTTCTTTGAGGATCTCGTTCTCCATGGTCTTCTTCCCGAGCAGACGCTGAAGCTCTCGGATCTGCTTGATGGCAGCAGCCAACTCGGAAGCAGGAACAACATCCTCACCGGCGGTGATCGCCGTGAGAGACCCTTCTTGGAATTGCTTACGCCATTTGAAAAGCTGGTTTGCGTTGACGTCGTGCAAGCGAGCAACATGAGAGACGGTCATCCCGGGCTCAAAGGTCTGCTGCACGATGGCGATCTTTTCTTGTGGAGTCCGGCGTCGACGGCGCTCGGCCCCTGTTAACACTTCGACCATCTTCTCGTTGTGACTAGTACTGAACATAGCTCCAAGACTACCTCTTAAGTTAAGAGGGGCGAAGTGTCTGGATCTTCAAGGGGCCAATCTAATCCCTGTTTTACTATGTCCCGCCAACTCAGCCACAATATGCTCAGCAACGTCCGCCTGCTGTAACTCATCGATGTAGCTATGCCGCAGCCCGTAAAGCGTGGGACGGCCCTGACCTACGATGCCAGCATCATTGAAGTGGCGTTGGAAGCGACAGGTGATGTTATGCGCCCAGTCGTCGTCTTTGCCTGATGGTTTGTCGTCGAACAAAAATACCTGCCCCTGACCGCGACGACTCTCCACATAGTCCAGGAATTGATGTCCGATCAACGCACTATGTAGCGGCACGGTACGGTACGCATTGGCACTCTTGAGCTGTTGATCCACCTCTCCCGCATCGACCATCAGACACCAAATCCCCTCAACCTGTTTGATGTTCTGAGTTTTGAGCTGGCAAGCCTCGGAGGGTCGCAGCCCGGCATACAGGCACAGCAGGGGCACCCACCAGTCTTGAACTCTCAATTTTTTGCCTTTCTGGGATTGTTTGCTGCGCAGGCTGGCAAACAGCTGAGCCAGTTGAGGGCGATGCCAGCGCACTCGCTCCTCATCCGCCCGTTTGTGCGGCTTCTTGCCTGCCGTCAACCCATCAAAAGGGTTACGGCTGCAATAGTCCAGCGCCACGCACCAACGGAAGAACTGTTTCAGGGCGGCGAGGTAATCTCCTTTGGTTTTGAAACTGAGGTTGGTCTTGCGCAGCAAGCTGTTGCGGTACTCCTGTGCCAGCGCGGGCGTCACCTCATCGACTTTAACCCCTTTGGCCCAGGTGACGAAGGCGTTGATCCGAAGTTGGAGCTGGCCCACCGACCTATGCTGGATCCCCTCACTGGTTTTAGTCTCGATGAATCTCGCCAATGCGTGGGTGAGCATGATCCCACTGCTGGGGCAAGCTGGGGCATCAACAGAAGGTTCACGAGGTGTGGAAGGTGTTTGAGGAGGGATGAACCCCGCTGCTTTGAACGCGTCTAGATCGGCGCGGATCCAGCGATAGAAACTGCGGGGGGCAGTATCGGCAGGAGTAGCCGCGATAAGTGCGCGAGTACGAGCTGCCACTGCCAGGTTGCGGTCTACGGCGAGCTGACGATCTTTGGTGCAAAGGGAAGTACGGATAGCGAAGGGCAAGCCACGGTCACGTAATGACTTAGGCAGCGGGAGACGAGTGTAGTAGGTGCCGGAGGCATTTTTACTCAGATACATGATTGTTCCACCCAGTTGATCCAGGAAAAAAATCACGTAAGTCTAGAAATGAAAAAACCCGTTGAAATTCAACTGGTTATATTTGGCGGTGAGGGAGGGATTCGAACCCTCGATACGTTGCCGTATACACACTTTCCAGGCGTGCTCCTTCAGCCACTCGGACACCTCACCAAATTTTCACTTCTTTGAAGTGGCTTTCGTAACACGCGATGCGTGCTTCTTGCCAACTTCATCGTGGGCAGCCCTCGGGCACCCCACCAAAGTTCTGTCTGTGATTTAACGTGTTCAGCCAACACGGGTTCGTTGCGCTGCTGCGCTGGAACGGGGCGTAATGTAAGGGATAGGAGCGGGCCGGTCAATCCAATTTTTTATCTTTTGCCACTGATTGCTCAATTAGCGAACCAAGTGACCAAAAAGTTGCCGTTTCCTATCCCTTTCCATCAATTTTCAACCGCTTCGTGCAAATGTTCTCCTCGAATGGCCTCTTCCAGCGAACCGTAGAACTCCAACTCCCCCGCCACCGGGCGCACCTTGCCCCGGGCCAGGGTCTTGAGGGGCTGGAATTGCAATTCAGCCACCTTGAGACGGACCCCCGCCTTGGCCATGCGTTTTGCGAACTGCTGGAAGGCGGTGAGACCGCCAGCATCCAGGATGGAGACCGCCTCCATCTGCAGGATCAGCACCTTGTGATCCCGTACCTGGGCCAGCAACTCGTCGAAGACCCGCTCCGCCGCCGCAAAGAACAGGGGCCCGTTGATCTTGTAGATCAGGGTCTGGGCCGGCACCTCGCTCGCATAGCGCTTGTGCTCCGCCAGGTTGTGCAGCCTGGTCATCTTGGCAATTTCCCGCATGAACAGCAGCGAAGCCAGGATCACCCCGAAGGTGATGGCGATGACCATGTCGAAGATAACCGTGAGAGACAGGCAGACCAGCAGCACCAGCACGTCGGACCTGGGGGCACGGCGCACCAGATCCACCACCTTGTGGGCCTCGCTCATGTTCCAGGCCACCAGCAGCAGCAGGGCCGCCATGGCGGAGAGCGGCAGCCAGGAGAGCCAGGGGGCCAGCACCAGGATGGCGGCCAGTACCACCAGGGCATGGACGATGCCGGAGATGGGCGAGGTGGCCCCGGCCCGCACGTTGGCGGCGGAACGGGCGATGGCGGCCGTCGCCGTGATGCCGCCGAAGAAGGGGGCCAGAATGTTGCCAAGCCCCTGCCCCACCAGCTCGCCGTTGGAGCTGTGCTTGCGACCCGTCATGCCATCCAGCACCACGGCGCAGAGCAAGGATTCGATGGCACCCAGCATGGCCATGGAGAAGGCGGCGGGCAGCAGCCGCTCGATGGCGGCCAGGTTCCACTCCACCGGCGCCCCGTCCGGTCCCGGCAGGGCCCAGGGCATCACCAGGGTCGGCGCTATGGGGGGGATCCCCATCCCCTGGGTGCCATCGGCCAGGGTGTAGCTGAACTTGCTGCCTATGGTGGCCACGTCCACCCCGAACTGATGCAGGCCAAAACCCAGGCCCACCCCCACCAGCACGGCGGGCAGGTGGCCCGGCACCGGCAGCCGCAATCTGGGCCAGAGCAGCAGCACCACCAGGGTGGCCACCCCGACGAGCGTGTCACCCCACTGCCAGCTGGGCAGGGCATGGGCCAGCGCCTGCACCTTGCCCAGGTAGGTCTCAGGCATCTCGGGCACCTGCAGGCCGAAGAAGTCCTTGATCTGCAGGGTGGCGATCACAATGGCGATACCGCCGGTGAAGCCCAGGGTGACCGAAGGCGGAATGTACTCGATGAGGCGCCCGAGCCGCGCCATCCCCATGGCCACCAGGAAGCAGCCCGAGATCAGGGTGGCCATCAAGAGTCCCCCCACCCCGAATTGCTGGGCCACCGGATAGAGGATCACCACGAAGGCGGCGGTAGGGCCCGAGATGGAGAAACGGGAGCCCCCGGTCACGGCGATCACGATGCCGGCGATGATGGCGGTGTAGAGGCCGTGCTGGGGCGGCACGCCGCTGGCGATGGCCAGCGCCATGGCCAGCGGGATGGCGATGATGCCGACCGTGATGCCGGCGATGAGGTCGCGGCCGAAGCGCGCCACGCCATAGGGTTCGTCGATGCAGGATTGGCGCAATGCGATAGCCAGCTTCACGCCTTGTAAGGAAGCTTGATTGTGCATGTCTAGGGTAATACCAGAAGAAGGAGACAAAGGCCGGGGTGAACCGGCACCCGATCATCATCAAGGGCCGGCAGAGCTGTCGACGCGGCGATGGTATCCTGAGCAACCATACCCGAGCCGGCCCGATAATTCGATGGGCGGGATCAAGAAATGGACATGAGCGCGCAATATTGTCGCCTATCCCCTGTATTTGCGCGCCGTTTCCCGCCAACTGCGGCCGCCCTCCGTGCTGTTTCTCCCAAGAAAAACCCTGACCTGCACCTCTGGATGAAGGAGAGGACGCACAGGCGTGCATGTTCCCGCAAGGGCATCTCAAGCTGCTGATTGTGCTGAAAATAGTCCACAGCGACCAAGTTTTGGACAAACAGGCCAAAAAGCCATTTTTTACGCAAGCCATCGGGTTGACACCCGTCCCTCAGGCCATTAATATCCGCCCCGTCTCGACGAGACAGGCAATTCCTCCTTAGTTCAGTCGGTAGAACGGCGGACTGTTAATCCGTATGTCACTGGTTCAAGTCCAGTAGGAGGAGCCAATTCCCTCGTAGTTCAGTCGGTAGAACGGCGGACTGTTAATCCGTATGTCACAGGTTCAAGTCCTGTCGAGGGAGCCATCTTCCAAAGCCCAGCCTTATGGCTGGGCTTTTTCATTTCCCCTGCCCCACCTCGGGGCAAGAGCGGTCGCCTCCCGATGCGCTCGTCCCTTGCCGTCGGGTCCTGCCGCCACAAGATGGCGCAGGCATACCCTCCATGGGGTACCACTCTGGTGCACCCTCGGCCATCCACTGATGACAGAAGAGTCATCCATATGATTTTTCTATAAAAAATTAATGATACAGGCCTCGGCAGCGACTCGATTGGCTGGCACACCCCTTGCAACTCCTGAGATCAGGGACGTCACAAGGAGTTGCCTATGCTGCCCATCAAGCCCCCCGGACCCGGTTGTTACGACGAGATGCTGCTCGCCAACAACCAGTTTCGCGATCATTACCACGCCTACCTGTCGTGGCTGCACCAGACCGACGAGAAGAGCATAGAGCGCAAGCGTGAGGAGGCCGATCTGCTGTTTCGCCGGGTCGGCATCACCTTCAACGTCTACGGGGATGGGGACGGCGCCGAGCGCCTCATCCCGTTCGACAGCATTCCCCGCATCATTCCCGCCCGGGAGTGGCAACATCTGGACAAGGGGATCCGCCAGCGCGTCACCGCCCTCAATGCCTTCTTGCACGACATCTATCACGATCAGCGCATCCTGAAGGCGGGAGTGATCCCGGCCGCCCAGATCCTCACCAATGCCCAGTACCAGCCCTGCATGCAGGGGGTCGACCTGCACCGGGACACCTATGTCCACATCACCGGGGTCGACATCATCCGCAACCACGACGGTGAGTACTATGTGCTGGAGGACAACCTGCGCACCCCCTCCGGGGTCTCCTACATGCTGGAGAACCGCAAGATGATGATGCGCCTCTTCCCGGAGCTGTTTCACAACCAGCCCATCGCGCCGGTGGAGCGCTACCCGGCCCTGTTGCTGCAGACCCTGCGCGAGAGCAGCCCGGTGGACAACCCCTGCGTGGTGGTGATGACTCCAGGACGCTTCAACAGCGCCTACTTCGAGCACAGCTTCCTCGCCCAGCAGATGGGGGTGGAGCTGGTGGAGAGCGCGGATCTGGTGGTCAAGGATGGTCAGGTGCTGATGCGCACCACCACTGGGCTGAAAAGGGTGGATGTCATCTATCGCCGCATCGACGACGACTTCCTGGACCCCCTCGCCTTCAACCCGGACTCCCTCATCGGCGTGCCGGGCCTGCTCTCTGTCTACCGCGCCGGCGGCGTGGTGCTGGCCAATGCCATCGGCACCGGGGTGGCGGATGACAAGTCCATCTACCCCTATGTGCCGGAGATGATCCGCTTCTATCTGGGGGAAGATCCCATTCTCAACAACGTGCCCACCTGGCAGTGCCGCGAGCCGGCTGCCCTCTCCCACGTGCTGGCCAATCTGGAGGAGCTGGTGGTCAAGGAGGTCCATGGCGCCGGCGGCTACGGCATGCTTATAGGCCCCTGCGCCAGTCGCGAGGAGCTGGCCCGTTTTCGCGAGCTGCTCAAGGCTCGGCCGGACAACTACATCGCACAGCCGACCCTCTCCCTCTCCACCTGCCCGACTTTCGTCGACGCCGGCATCGCCCCCCGCCACATCGACCTGCGCCCCTTCGTGCTCACGGGGCAGGAGCTGCGCCTAGTACCGGGCGGCCTGACCCGGGTCGCCCTCACCGAAGGCTCCCTGGTGGTCAACTCCTCCCAGGGCGGTGGCACCAAGGACACCTGGGTCATGGAGGGCAGCCCATGCTGAGCCGCACCGCAAGCGAACTTTACTGGATGTCCCGCCACCTGGAGCGGGCGGAGAACACGGCGCGCATGCTGGACGTCACCCAGACCATGTCGCTGATGCCCTCCATCGACGCCGATCACAGCGAGCTGGTGGCGCCTCTCACCATCAGTGGCACCCACGAGCCCTTCCTGGCCCGCTACGGCCAGGTGAACATGGAGAACCTGCTGCAATTCTTCTGCTTCGACGAGGAGAACCCGAGCAGCATCTTCAGCTGTCTGCGCATGGCCAGGGACAACGCCCACGCGGTGCGGGGCAAGATCCCCGGTGAGGTGTGGGAGAGCATCAACGCCGCCTGGATAGAGATCCGTCGGCGGCGCCAGGCGGGGCTGTCCAGCGGTCAGGCACAGGAGTTCTTCGACTGGATCAAGGAGCGCTCCCACCAGTTTCGCGGCGCCACCTATGGCACCATCATGCGCGGTGACGTGCTCTGGTTCCTGCGCCTTGGCACCTTCATCGAGCGGGCCGACAACACGGCGCGCATCCTGACCGTGAAGTATCAGGTGATCCGGGAGGACGAGGACAGCGTGCGCGAGTTCTACCGCTGGAACGCCCTGCTGCGCTCGGTGGGAGCCTATGAGGCCCACCAGACCCTCTACAAGACGCTCTCCCATGCCTCCATCGCCGAGCTGCTGCTCCTGCGCAATGAAGTGCCGCGCTCCCTGCGGGCCTGCCTCGACGAGATGGAGCACATCCTGGCCCAGATCGAGGGCAACGCCGGTCAGACGCCCCGGCGTCTCACCACCATACTCAACGCCCATCTGACCTATGGCGCCATCGACGATGTCTTTGCCCTCGGCATGCAGGCGTACCTGAGGGATTTCCTCAGCGACATCGGCGCCATCGGCCAGAGCATCCACGCCGCCTACCTGGAGGTATTATGAGACTCATCATCGATCACCAGACCCGCTACCACTATGCCGACGTGGTGCGCCGCAGCACCCAGTACCTGCGCCTGACCCCCCACAGCACGGCCCGCCAGCAGATCCTCTCCTGGGAGCTGGAGCTGCCGGGGGAGGCCACCTGCACCACGGACGGTTACGGCAATATACTGCACGTGCTGAGCCTGGAGTCCCCCCACGAGGGGATCCTGATCCGCGCCCACGGGGAGGTGGAGATCCGCGACGACGCCCCGGAGGATGAAGAGAGCTCTCTCATCTCCCCCCTGAGCTACCTGAGGCCCACCGCCCTCACCCGCCCGACCCCGGCCCTGCAGGATCTCGCGAAGGCCTGCCTGCCAGAGGAGCCGACCCTGGCCGACTTGCAGAGCCTGATGGCACGCATCCTGGTGCTGATGCCCTATCAGCCCGGCAGCACGGACGCCACCTTCAGCGCCGACGAGGCCCTCGCCTCGGGCAGCGGCGTCTGTCAGGACCACACCCATGTCTTCCTGACCTGCTGCCGCCACGCCGGCCTGCCGGCCCGGTACGTGAGCGGTTACCTCTACAGCCAGGACAACAGCCACGTGGCGATGCACGCCTGGGCCGAGGTGTGGATCGAAGCGCGCTGGCACACCTTCGACGTCACCAACCTCACCAGCTCCACCAGCGAGCACCTCAAGCTCGCGGTCGGCATGGATTATCTGGATGCCTGTCCGGTGCGCGGCGTGCGCTATGGCGGCGGGTGCGAACAGTTGCAGAGCCAGGCGCAGGTGACCCGCCTGGATGGACAGCAGCAATGAGAGCCGGGATCTCGGCCGCGGGGGCCTGCCCATGACCTATTGCGTTGCCATGTGCCTGCAAGACGGCATGGTGTTTGCGTCCGATTCGCGCACCAATGCGGGGGTGGATCACATCGCCACCTTCCGCAAGCTGCACCTCTTCACCGGGGAAGACAGGGTGCTGGTGCTGCAAAGCGCGGGCAATCTGGCCACCACCCAGAGCGTCATCAGCCTGCTGACGGAGGGGCAGGAGCTCCTTGCCCTCCCCAGCCTCTACGAGGCTGCCGCCCTCATCGGCCAGACCATACGCACCGTCATCAGCCGGGATGGGGGTCAGCAGCAGGGCCATATCAACTTCGGCTGCAACATGCTGCTGGGGGGGCAGATCCGGGGGGAGCGCCACCGCCTTTTCCACATCTATCCGGAGGGCAACTTCATCGAGGCGAGCGCCGACACCCCCTACTTCCAGATTGGTGAGAGCAAGTACGGCAAACCCATCCTCGATCGCATCATCCACCATGAGACGCCGCTTCAGACCGCCCTGCAGTGCGCCCTCATCTCCATCGACTCGACCCTGCGCAGCAATCTGTCGGTGGGCTTGCCCCTGGACGCCCTGGTTTATGCCGAGGGAAGCTTCTCGGCGGCACACCTGCACCGCATCACCGAACAGAACCCCCACTTCGTGGCGCTGCGAAAGGCCTGGGGCGAGGGGTTGCAGCAGCTGTTTCGGGGCCTCCCCACCTTTCCCCTCTAGGCCGGGTGGGGAGCGCCCAGGCGCTTTCCCGCTCCTTTCTTTCCGGATATTCTGGCAGCCTTCCTTTTCGATGGAGTTTCCCATGCGCCGCTTCAACGTCATGCTCAACGGCAGCCGATTGATGATGTTCCCCTTCTATGTCTGCATCCTGATCTGTGTCGCCCTCCTGATGGTGAAGTTCGCCATGCAGCTCTATGTGCTGTGCCGCGACATCATCGACATCCACTACCTGGATCTCATCACTGGGGTACTCACCCTGGTGGACTTCGTGCTGGTGGCCCAGATGCTGATCCTGGTGGCCATCTGCGGCTATGTGCAGTTCATCAAGACCCCGGAGCAGCGGGCGGCCCTGGGCGACAACTGGCTCAGCAAGATCAACTTCGCGTCCCTCAAGCTCATCGTCATCAACTCCCTGGTCACCATCGCAGGCATCGAGGTGCTCAAGGCCTTTCTCGACGACGGCACCGGCAACGAGACTGAGATGAAGTGGTCGGTCATCGTGTTTCTGGCCTTCTCCACCGCGGCGCTTATCTATGCGGTGACCGAGCGGCTGGCGGATCACAAATAGGGCCCCATTTCATTCAGGATCTATTCATCAAGGGTCGAATTGATAACTCTTTTCATTACCCTTCCCCCATTGTAAACTTGCCCGCCCCGGGTTGAAGCGCCCGGGTGCTGGAGCACCCATGACGAGTCTTTCCCTCTCACCGCGACAATGCTGGCAATGGCTGGCCTACCACCATCAGGCGGCCGAGGGCGCCCTCTACCTGATGTTCTTCTCCGGCCTGCTGCTGTGGGAACCCCTGACCCCGGTCTGGTCCCTGGCACGCTGGAACCTGTTCTTGCACGTCACCCTCTCGCTCACCCTGTTCCCCTTGCTGTTTGGCGCCTTCTGGCTCTCCCATCGCAACCTGCTGCGCAAGAGCCGCAAGCCTTTCCTGCGCACCACGGGGCGCATCATCGAAGCCTTGCTGCTGGTGTGCCTCGCCAGCGGGTTGCTGTTGGTGCTGCACGGCACCCCGGGCGATGGCATGGGCAACCTTGCCAGCTGGGCCCACTGGCTGAGCGCGCTCGCGTTGACTCCTCTGGTGCTGCGCCACGCCTGGCGCTGGACCATCTTGACATGGCGCACCTGATCTTATGTTGAAGTTGTTGTTATCCCTGATGTTCGCCGCCCTGTTGCTGGGGACCGCCTCGGCCCAGGAGATGGGCGCCGCCATGATTGCCTATGACGAGGGGAGCGCCCCGCGCCTCGTCACCGCCAACCAGAGTGCCGGCTCCGTCACCCTGCTTGAGCGTGATAGCGGCAAGCGGCTCAAGGAGGTGCAGCTGGGAGGCGATCTGCGCCAGCTGGCCCGCGCAGACGACGGCACCCTGCTGGTCACCGATTACAGCGGCGATCGCCTGCTGCTCTTGGAGGATGATCTCACCCTGGACAAGGCGATCCCCACCGGCCATAGACCCTATGGCGTTATCTTCGATCCCAAGCGTCAGTGGTTCTGGGTCACGCTGTTCGAGGGAGGGCGCCTTCAGGCTTATGACAGGGCGGGCAACCTCCAGCTGGATGCAAAAACCGCCGAGACTCCCCGCGGGCTGGCATTGACCAACGACGATCGCCTGCTGCTCACCCACGCCATGACAGGCCAGCTCGCCATCTATGATCTCGCCAAACTTGAGAAGGGCGCTACCCTCCCCAAGCCCAAGCTCATCACCCTGGCGGAAACCCACAGCGATACCCCGAGCGACTCCCAGGGCTTGCCGCGCCTGCTGGACGGCATCGCCCTCTCCCCCGATGGCAGCGAAGCCTGGCTGCCCCATGTGCTCTGGAGCTTCGACCACCCCTTCCAGTTTCAGAGCACCGTCTTCCCGGCGGTCTCCATCATCGATCTCGATGAAGAGAAGGAGCGGGTCGATGAAAGAAAACAGCTCTTCTTGCAGATCAACCTGCCCAGTGTCGGCAACCGCAGCCAGATCGTCTCCAACCCGTTCGCGGCGCGCTTCGCCGCCGATGGCAAGCGGGTCTACCTGACCCTGGCGGGTTCCGAAGACTTGCTGGTGTTCGACCTGTCGCGCAGCGGCAAGCAGAACAGCAACCGCCACCGCCGCAAGAAGTTTCAGGGGGGCGCCAAGGCGACCCAGCTCTTGCGTCACCTGCCGGGCCAGAATCCGCGCGATCTGCTGATCGATGGCGACCACATCCTGGTCCACAACGTCATGGGGCAGGATCTCACCCGTCTCAATAGCGGCGGCAGCGGCCCGTTTGCCCGGGTCACCGTCGATGTGCCCCACTTCGCCAAGCTGGTAGAGACCGATCCCCGCCCCAAAGCCCTCAAGCGCGGTGAACGATTGTTCAACCTGGGTAATACTGCCGCCAACAGTCGCTTCCCCATGGCGGGGGACAACTGGATGAGCTGCAACTCCTGCCATCTGGACGGGTTCAACTTCACCAACCGCTATCTGATGGCGGCCCATCGCCAGCAGAGCGGTGACAACGCCATCAACGGCCACGCCAACCTCGCCAACATGGTGGCGGGGGACTTTATCGGCGAATACCTGCGCATGACCCAGCAGACCCAGGGCGGCATGGGTCATGACACCCGCGATGGGGCCGAAGCGGTCGACCCCGCGAGGCCCCAGCCCGAGGTGCAGGCGATGATGGAGGATCTGCACGCCTTCGTGACCAGTGACGGCAACCTCCCCTATCTGGCCAACTGGCTGCGGCTCGATGCCCCGCGCAGGGATCCTGCCAAGGCGCCGACCACCCACCCGAAAGAGTGGCTCAACTCCGCCTCCTGCCAGAACTGCCACCAACAGGCGTTCAAGGACTGGAGCGAGAGCAACCACCGGCTGATGGGCAACTCCCACCCCTACTACAAGGTGGTGCAGGCACTGGCCCGCGAAACCGAGGGCGAAGCCTTCGGCCAGTGGTGCCAGGGCTGTCACATGCCCCAGCAGGTGATGAACGGCCAGACTGATCTGCCCAAGGGCTCCCACATGTTCGAGCAGGGCGGCGCTTCGCTCATTGCGGCCCACCAGAAAGGCGAGCCCGTGGTGGAAGAAGGCACAGGCTGCGTGCTCTGTCATCGCATCACCAAGCTCGAGGATGCCGGCGGCAACAGCGCCTTTACGGTCAATTTGAAAGACCGCGAGAGCTATGTGTTCGAGGATGCCCCGGGAGGCAGCCTCCAGCACTGGCTGGCGGAGCGGCAGATCAACGCCCGTCCCGCCATGCACAAGGCCTCCTACCAGAAGGATTTCTACCGGGACGCGGCCCTGTGCAAATCGTGCCACAACGAGTTCGCCCCGGGCACCGGCGCCAATATCGTCAACACCTGGGACGAGTGGGAAAAATCCAGCTTCGCCAAAGCCGAAGATCCCGCCAAACGGCGCACCTGCATCGACTGCCATATGAACCCCGAGCCGGGCAATGGCGGCGCGCCGGTGGCGGGCCAGTCCACCGAAAACGGCACCGTGAAAGAGCGGCTCTATCGCCACAACTTTACCGGTGCCCAGCACCAGCTGGTGGGGCTGAGGAGTGCAACCCTCGAGCAGGAGAGCCTGGCGCTGCTGCGTTCAAGCGCCACCCTCTCGGCCCGCATTGAAAACCAGAGTGGCCAACCCGCGCTGGTAGTGAGAGTCGCCAATACAGGCGCCGGCCACGCCCTGCCCACCGGGGTCGCCGATTTCCGTGAACTCTGGCTGGAGCTGACCGTTACCGACGCCAGCGGCAAGCGGGTGCTTGAAAGCGGCCAGCCGGTGGATGGCGCCGTCCCTGAAGATGCACGACTGTTCAGAAAAGTGTTCGGCGACGCCGAGGGCAAGCCGGTGGGGCTCAAGTTCTGGCGCTACGCCAAGCTCCTTGAAGACACCCGCATCCCGGCCGATGGCTGGCGCGATGAAGTCTGGCCGCTGCCCGCTGATGCCCAGGGGCCCTTCAAGGCCGATATCAGACTCAATTTCCGCACCTACCCCAAGTGGGTCAATGATGCGGTGCGCGCCGCCGAGCCGAGCTTGCCGGAGCCACCCATAGTGCAACTCAATCGGCTGCAACTCACCCTGCAGCCCCTCCCCCTCACGCCCGATACGGAGCCTCAATCCTGATGTTCGCAAGTTTTCTCATTACCCTGCGCGAGGGGCTGGAAGCCTTCCTGCTGGTCGGCATCAGCCTCTCCTACCTCGCCAAGCTGGGGGCAAGCCGCTACAACAAGTTCATCTATCTGGGGGTGGGGCTGGGTCTTGTCGCCTCCCTTGTCATCGCCTTCCTGTTCCAGGTGGTGGTGAGCCAGTTCGAGAGCGAGCGCTACAACCATTTGCTGATGGCGGGGATCCTGATTTTTGCCACCCTGGTGCTCACCTATATGGCTATCTGGATGCAAAAACAGGCCAAATCCCAGGTGGGGGCCATGACGGCGCGCATCGATGCCGCCATCGACGGTGGCAACCTGTTTGGTCTGGTGCTGCTCGCCTTTCTGGCGGTGATGCGCGAAGGCTTTGAAACCGTGCTGTTCTTCTCGGCCCTGGTTTACTCCGGGCAAGGGGTGGATCTGCACCAGGGGCTGATGGGGGCGCTGGCGGGGCTGCTGGTCTCTGTGGTGCTGGTGTGGGGGCTGCTGCGATCCACCCGCAAGGTGGCGCTGGCCCCCTTCTTCCGCTGGACCGGCCTGCTCATCATCATCATCGCAGCAGGCTTGCTCTCGTCCGCCGTCAACATGTTGCAGGCAGCGGACGTCATCACTTTCTGGACCACGCCTGTCTTCAACATCAGCCACATCCTCGACGATAAGGGGGTATTCGGCACCTTCCTGCGCGCCCTGTTTGGCTACAACGCCTCACCGGCGGGCCTGCAGTTGCTGACCTGGGCAAGCTACCTCATCATCTTTGTCACCCTCTGGCATCGCAGCTATCGCCCCCAAGGGAGCGCCGCCCCGACCAGGGGCTGAGCCCGGGGATCACACTCTGTTCGGGAGCCGCGCACAGGCGGGCTCCCCCAGCTATCACGCCGTTTCGGAACACTCATGAACGACAACAACAAGAAGCACATTGCGGTGCTGGGCGCCGGCCCTGCCGGTCTGATGGCCGCCTGGCGCCTGCGCCAGGCCGGTTTTGCGGTCACCCTGTTCGAGCAGGAGCCGGTCGTCGGCGGCATGTGCGCCACCCAGACCTTCAAGGGGCGCGACGGCGAGTATCGCTTCGACTACGGCGGCCACCGCTTCATCACCAAGAACCCCGAGCTGCTCGCCTTTATCGACGAGCTGATGGGGGACGACCTGCTCCACGCCGAGCGAAAGAGCGTCATCCGCTTTGGCGGGCGCACCTATGACTACCCTTTGAACCTGCCCAACCTGCTCAAGACGGCGCCGCTGGCCCTGATGGCCGGTGCGGTGAAGGATCTGCTGCTGTTGCCCTTTGCCAAGAAGCCCACCGATTTTGCCAAGGCGAGCTTTGCCGAGTGGATCCAGAGCCACTTTGGTCGCACCCTCTACCGCCAGTTCTTCGAGGGCTACACCGGCAAGTTGTGGGGCATCAACCCGGACCAGCTCTCCGCCGACTGGGCTGGCCAGCGCATCAGCCTGATCGATCTCAAAGACGTGGCGCGCCGCCTGCTGCCAAGGCGCAACGGCAGCATGTCGGTGCGCACCTATGCCCGCAAATACCGCTATCCCAAGTACGGCTTCGGCCAGATCTTCACCACGCTCGGCGAACGGCTGGTGGCAGAGGGGGTAGAGCTCAAGACCGGCGCCACCATCACCCGCCTTGAGCAGACCGATGGCCACATCGAACGGGTTTATTGGTCACATGATAATGTGGAGCAGAGCGAGCGATTTGATCAGGTGATCTCCACCCTGCCGCTGCCGCTCACCTGCCAGCATCTGGGCTTGCCGTGCGATCTGCACTACCGGTCGCTTCGCTTCGTCAATATGCCCCTCAAACAGGAGAACCTGTCGGACAACACCTGGCAGTACCTCTCCGACCCCCATATTCTGGCGACCCGTCTGCAGGAGCCCCGCCGCCGCAGCCCCTTTATGGCGCCCCAAGGCCAGACCTCGGTGATGCTGGAGATCCCCTGCAATCCGGGGGATGCCACCTGGCAGGCACCGCTCTCTGATCTGCGCGGCCGGGTCACCGCCGATCTCGCAAGCCTCGGCGTCGACACCCAGAAACTTGGCGATGAGACCTTCGAAGCCCGCAGCGAGTACGCCTATCCGCTGATGGATCTGGGCTATCAGGCCCGCCGCAACGAAGCCATCAAGGCGCTGATGCCGATAGGCAACCTCATCATGACTGGCCGTCAGGGGACATTCCGCTACATCTTCACCGACACCGCCATGGAGATGGGGATGATGGCCGCCGACATGGTGATCGACGGGGTGGACAGACGCCACGCCATCTTCAATCATCGCAACGAAAACACCGTGATCGAAACCCAGAGCGTGGCCTGACCGCGCCATTGGCATAAGTAAGGAGAACAGGATGACCATCCGCCCGGGTTTACTCGCCCTCACCCTGCTGCTGACCCTGAGCGGGCAGGCGCAGGCTTACTCCTACGCCGCCGCCGGCAAGGAGCCGCTGATCGATGCCCGCGAGGCGCTGCTGGGGGCCGCCACTGACGGCAAGGATGCCAGCGCCACCTTGAGCGAGATTGCCGAGGAGCTGACCTATCTGGAAGAGCACCACCAGGTGGAGCTGCAAACACCGCTGGCCGCCGCCATCAAGGCCAAAGACGCAGCAACCACCGCCGCCCTGCTCAACCGGGCCTACAAGGCGGAGATCGAGCGCCGCCTCGAGGGGGCCAGCCAGAACCTTGGCGACTACCAGACCGCCAAGGTGCTGGTGGTCAAGAGCAAGCGCTTCCTCGATTTGATCCTCCCCTCCCTCGACGAAGGGGATCGCAAGGCCGCCGAACAGGCGCTGGCCAAGGTACTGGACGCCATCGGCAACCCGGGAGTGTTCGGGGTGGGTGCCAAACCTGCCGATGCCGCTGCCTTCACCGAGGCCGAAAAAGCGCTGATGGCCGTGCTGGCGTCGCTTTGATGACCTCTCATCGATGACGACGGCCCCCCTCATCCCCAACCCTTCTCCCGCACGGGGAGAAGGGGGGCGTCGCCACGGCCGATTACGCTTCGCCAATCGACTCTACTTGCTTGCCCTGCTGCAACTGGCCTGGCTTGGCTGGCTGCTGACCTTCCCGGTAGCACTCGATTCCGACGATGCCCTCAACTTTGCCCACGGGGTGGTGCGCTTCAGCGTGCTGGAGTTCTCCCCCCACTTTCCGGGCTACCCCGCCTTTATCTGGCTGGCGCGGCTGATCAATCTGGCGGTGGACGAACCGGCCCGGGCGGTGCAGTGGGCCAGCCTCTTGGGGAGCAGTTTGCTGGCGCCGCTCGCCGCCTCCCTCGCGGTCAGATTGTGGCAGCGGCCAAGCCTGCTGGCGCCGGTCTGGCTGCTGGTGCTGGCCCTGCCGCTCACCCCGACCCTGGCGCTCTCCGGCCTGTCCGACGGGCCTGCGCTCGCCGCCTGGCTGGCCGCGCTGCTGGCCTTGCTGCATCGCAAAGCGGCCCTGGCAGGTCTGCTGCTCGGCCTTATGCTGGCGCTACGCCCCTCCTACTTCGTGCTGGCTCTGCTGCCCCTTTGGCTGGGGATGGCGCAGCAGGGCAACCGCGTCAGGTTTGTGCTCCCCATCGCGCTGGTGGGGCTAGCCTGCCTGCTGTTTGTCTGGCAGGCCGACGGCTGGGCCTATTTTGCCGAGGGGCGGCGCTTTACCGACGGCCACTTCACCCTCTGGGGCAACACGGCGGCGGCCCACGGGGATCGGCTGCTGAGCTGGGCGAATACCTTCAACGATCAGCTCACCCCGCTCTGGCCCCTGTTGATGGGAGCCTTGCTGATACTGCCACTCTGGCAACGGTCAAAAGATCACAATGCGACCCCCTCCGTGCTCTGGACGCTCTACTGGCTCGTTCTGCTGCTCTGGACCCTGGTTGGCCAGAATCCGGACAATCCCCGCCATCTCGCGCCCATCACCCTGCTCGGCCTCGTGCTGCTGGCAGGCTGGCTGCCGCGCCGGGGCGAGCTGCCAGCCATGCTGGGAGCCCTGTTGCTGCTGCTCAGCACCCTCACCCCACCGGTGGCACCAGCCATGACCCGGGCCGCCAGACTGGCCGAACAAACGTGCCCGGGGCTGGTGACCCAGTGGGGAGTGAGGCTGCTTAGGGAAACCACAACCCTGCCCGTCACCGACGGCTGGTACCGGGGGGATGCCGCCCTTGCGCTCACCCAGGGGGCCTGCCGCCTCAGCCGCCGCCCCCTGGGGGCAGAGGCGCTACCAGGCCCTTATGACACCCTCTGGTTTTCCCCCCGCTTTCACGCCGAACCCGGCCTCTGGCTCGCCCTGCCCCGCTGAACCGGGCACTTGCGAGGGCATCGCACGACTCGTCTACACTCACTGCGCATGGGCCTGGCAGGGAGAGGATGAATGAAGGGAGGCAAGGAGTGGGCACTGGTGCCCCTGATCCTGGCGCTGGCCTGCGCCCTGCTGATGCTGCCGCTCTGGTGGCAGGGGGGCAGCCAGGGACACGATCTGTTCCACCACCTGCTATCCGGCCACTACTTTGCCCGCCAGCTCTGGCAGGGGGAGCTCTATCCCCGCTGGCTGATGGCCATGAACGGCGGCTTCGGCAGCCCCACCTTCTTCTTCTATCCCCCGCTCCCCTACTACGTCAGCGCCCTCTTTGCCGGGCCCGGTGCCCACCCCCAGCAGGCCATCTACCCTTTACTTGGCAGCGCCACCCTGGCCCTGCTGCTCTCCGGGGTGTTTGCCTATCTGTGGCTGCGTGCCACCACGCCCCCTGGCCGGGCCCTGGCCGCCAGCCTGCTCTATCTGGCGCTGCCCTATCATGTCGCCATGGATCTCTATGCCCGCTTCGCCCTGGCGGAGTTCTGGGCCTTCGCCTGGGCTCCCCTTATCCTGCTGGGGCAGGATCTCGCCCACCGCGGACGACCTCAGGGGTTGCCCCTGCTGATCCTGGGGCTGGCGCTGCTGGCCTTCTCCCACCTCCCCAGCCTCTTGCTCATGATGGGGCTGGTCACCTTGCGCGCCTTCTGGTTCGCCAGACGCACCCGCACTCTGACGCCCTGCTGGCAAGCCCTCGGCGCCCAGGGCGTGGGGCTTTGCATGGCAGCCGCCCTGCTGCTGCCCGCCCTGGCGGATCAGGGGGCCATCTCCATGGAGCTGATGCGCGGCGGCATGTTCGACTACAGGCGCAACTTTCTCGACCGCCTGCCCAGCGCCTGGGAGGACTGGCGTTTTCGCGGTCACCTGGCGTGGCAGAGCATGCTGACCCTGGTCCTGCTGCTCATCGCCTGGGCCGCCGCCCGGGAGCCGCGCCACCCCGAGCTGCTGTGCTGGGGGGCGATCGGCGTCGTCGCCTTCCTGATGATGCTGCCCCCGAGCCAGCCTCTCTGGAGCCTGCTTCCCCCCTTGCAGCGGGTGCAGTTTCCCTGGCGGCTCAACCTGGTGCTCGCCCTTGCCACGGTCGCTGTGGTGGCGCTCGGCACCCAGCCCCATCGTCTCTGGCAGGGGCTCTGGTGGGGAGTATTTCTGCTGACCCTCCTCTCCACCCTGGCCTATGTGCGTCACGCCCCCCTGACCCAGGCCCCCGAACGAGAGGCCATGGCATTCGAGTTCGACAGCAAGCGCAGTGCCCGGGAATACAGACCAAGGCAGGTACCGGGAGGCATGTTCGCCCCGACCCTGCTCGCCTGGAAGGAGGAGTTCCAGCCGCCTGTCAGCGCCGAACCGCCAGGCGCGAGCTGGAGCCTGACCCGCTGGCAACCCCGCGCCCTGGCGCTGGAGGTCAAGACCCGGGTACCGACCCGGCTGGTCCTGCACCAATACCATTACCCCGGCTGGGAGGCCCGCCTCGACGGACACCTGACGCTGACGGTGAGCGCCAATCGCCAGGGGTTGATGCAACTCTGGGTTCCGGCAGGCCACCACAGCCTCACCCTGACCCTGGCGGCACGCTGGCCGGAGCGCACCGGCAATGCCCTCTCCCTGCTCGGATGGCTTGCCTGGCTCTGGCTGCTCTGGCGCCACACCAGACAAAAGGGCATCGGGCAGGATGCACCTGATCGCGCCCGCCAAAACTGATAGACTCAACACCTGCCTCTTAACCCGGCCCAGCCCACGACTCGGATACCCTATGCCCCAAGCCAGCTCCCTCTCCCCCCGTTTCCTCTTCATCCTGCTCGGCGCCCTGGCGGGCCTGACTCCGCTCGCGGTGGACATGTATCTGCCCGCCATTCCCGCCATCGCCCGGGATCTGGCTACCAGCATCGACGGCGCCCAGCTCACCATCAGCGCCTTCCTGGGGGGCTTTGCCATCGGCCAGCTCTTTTACGGGCCGCTCGCCGACAGCTTCGGCAGAAAGCCGGTGATCCTGGCGGGCCTGACGATGTTTGCCGTGGCCTCCGTGGGCTGCGCCATGGCGGACTCCCTGCCTGAGCTCCTCGCCTGGCGCATGTTGCAGGCAGCTGGCGGGGCGGCTGGCTCGGTGGTGGTCAACGCCCTGCTGAGAGACCTGTTCGAGAAGGATGCGTTTTCCCGCGCCATGTCCTTCGTCATCCTGGTGATGACCCTCGCCCCCCTGGTGGCCCCCGTCGTGGGGGGGTATATCAGCGCTCACAGCGACTGGCGGGTCATCTTCTGGCTGCTGGTGGCCATCAGCCTGCTCATCTGCCTGGTGATGCAGTGGAAGATTGAGGAAACCCTCAAACCCGAGCACAAGCAGCCCCTGCGACTCGGGCAGGTGCTTCGCAACTACTGGGGGGTGCTCTCCCACCGTGGTGCCATGGGCTATGTGCTGTGCGGCGCCCTGTCGAGCTCCGGCATGTTCGCCTTCCTGAGCGCCTCCCCCTATGTCTACATCGAGTATTTCAAGGTGCCGACCGAGCACTACGGCTGGCTCTTTGGCCTCAATATCCTGCTGATGATGGTGGTCACCTTCGCCAACAGCCGGCTGGTGAAAGGGGTGGGTGCCGAGCGCATGCTGCGATACGGCCTGACCGTGCTGCCGCTCGCCGGGGCCCTGCTCATCTACAACGCCTGGAGCCAGACCGGGGGCCTGTGGGGCATCGTCATCCCCGTCGTGCTCTTCGTCGGCCACATCAGCCTGGTGGGGGCCAACGCCATGACCGGCCTGATGGGCCACTTCCCCCAGTCCGCAGGCACCGCCTCGGCGCTGGCGGGCACCCTGCGCTTTGGCCTTGGGGCCCTGGTGGGGGTACTGGTCAACCTCAATCCCCCTGAATCGCCGCTCCCCATGGCCATCGCCATCGCCGGTTGCGGCCTGGGGTCGGCCCTCAGTTACTGGCTGCTGAGCGGCAAGCGCGTCCCCTGATGCCTTGCAATGAAAAAGCCCTGTCCATGGACAGGGCTTTTTGCATCGGGGCGCAGGCCTCAGTCATCGGCCTGCAACCCGCTGCGCGCCAGGATCTCGCTCTCCAGCCCATCCAGGCTTAGCTGGTTCTTCTTGCGCCAGTAGGCCTCAATCCCCTCCCGGCCCTGACGGGCCGACCAGTTGGCAAGATCCTCCCTGTCCCCCTGGTACTCATACAGAGGCACCGACATGCCGCACGACGTCTGGACCCGTTCAATGTCCAGCAGGAAGATCTGGCGAGCCGCGACGCTTGGGGGGAACAGCGCCAGCAACGACGGCCACTGCGGATCAGTGCGGTGCAGCACCCGTGCCTGGCCATAGGCCCGCAGAATAAGCGGCGCCCCCTCGAAGGCGCAGAACATCACCGTCATGCGCGGCTGTTGCAGCACCTGGGCTGCGGACTCGTTGCCGCTGCCGGTCAGGTTGAGCCAGGCCAGGGTGTGGGCATCGAGGACGCGCAGCGAATCCCCGCCCTTGGGGGAGAGATTGACCGATCCCTTCGCGGCCGCCGTACCGACGAAGAAGATCTTCTGCCCCTCGATAAAGGTGACATGGCGCGGCAAAAGCGCCTCGAACAGTTGTCCCATCCTGCCTCTCCCTGGTGCCTGGCACCGGGTTGCCTAAAACAGGGCGCTGTTGAGCCACAGGTGCGCCCCTATGCCGACCATATAACCAAGCAAAATGGCAGGCAACCACTTGAGGTGCCCGACGAAGGTATACATGCCCCTGGCCTGGCCCATCAGGGCCACCCCGGCGGCGGAGCCGACCGAAAGCAGACTGCCCCCCACCCCGGTGGTCAATGTCACCAGCAGCCACTGCCCCGTGCTCATCTGCGGCTCCATGGAGAGCACGGCGAACATCACCGGAATGTTGTCGATCAGGGCGGAGAGCAGGCCGATGGTGACGTTGGCCAGGGTCGGATCGCCACCGTCATAGAGGAAATGGGATGCAAGCGCCAGATACCCCATAAACCCGAGGCCGCCGACGCACATCACCACCCCGTAGAAGAAGAGCAGGGTGTCCCACTCCGCCTTGGCAATCTTGTTGAACACATCGAACGGCACCACCGAGCCCTGACGCAGCAGCCTGGCCTCGTCCCCGGTGCGCTCATACAGCGCCCGTGCCCGGGCCAAGGTAACGGGCTGGGTCTTTCGCAGATAGAAACTGAAAAATTGCAGGTAGCCCAGCCCCATCATCATGCCGAGCACGGGGGGCAGCCCCAGGAAATGATGGCAGGCGACGGCGGTCACTATGGTGAGCACAAAGAGCAGCACGATGACAACGGCGCCGCGCCTTGGCACCACCATCTCGCCCGGCATGGCGGGCACCAGACGGGGCACCATCAGGCTCATCAGGGTGGCCGGCACCAGGAAGTTGAGCAGGGCGGGGATGAAGAGCAGCAAGAACTGCTGGAACGGCACCTTGCCCGCCTGCCACACCATCAGGGTGGTGATGTCGCCAAAGGGGCTGAAGGCGCCGCCCGCATTGGCCGCCACGACGATGTTGATGCAGGCCAGGTTGATGAAGCGGCGCTCCCCGTTGGCCACGTTGAGCACCACTGAACACATCAGCAGCGCCGTGGTGAGGTTGTCCACCACGGGGGAGATGAAAAAGGCGAGAAAACCGGTGAGCCAGAAGAGCGTACGCAGGCTGAAGCCCGCTTGCACCAGGCGTACCCGCAGCACGGCGAACAGCAGTCTGTCCTCCATGGCGTTCACATAGGTCATGGCCACCAGCAAGAAGAGCATCAGCTCGGCATACTCCAGCAGGTTGTGGCGAAAACCAGCCTGAACCAGCTCGCTGTGCCCCTGCCCCGTATAGACCAGGCCGATGGCTATCCAGATGATGCCGGCGGCCACCAGCACCGGCTTGGACTTGCGCAGCTTCAGGTACTCCTCGGCCATCACCAGGGCATAAGCCAGGGCGAAGATGGCGAGGGCGAAGAGCCCGACCCCGCTGTGGGTCAGATCGAGGGGGCCGTTGCCCGCAGCGGCGGGGGCACTGAGCAGGGCCGCCCCGGGCACGAGGCGAAGGAGTCCAGACATGGCGGCATCTCCTGGCAGGCGTCTGGCATTGAGGCTAGCAGCCCAAAGGGAAGCCGCCCTCCTTGTCATCCTGATGAGCGGCCCGCCGCGGGCACTCAGGCAAACATGAGCGAGGCCCGTTGCCAGGCCCCGTCATCAGGAGGTCTTCTTGCCAAAACCCGATTGCTTGAGGGTGTAGCCTGCGCTGTTTTGCCAGGCATCCAGCCCGCTTCGGTTGTTGCCCGCCACCAGGCTCGCGGCCAGGCTCGGGCTGTTGAACAGCTGATCAGCGGTAAAGATGAAGCCCCCTTCGGGGTGGGGAACGAGCACCCCCTTGCCCAGCAGCTCCTGGCGCAGCTCGATCACCGCCTCGCGCAGGGAGGCCGCATCCTCGCCGTTGGCGGTGGAGCCCGCCTGGACCATGAAACCGGGGTTCTGCCGCTTGCCCACCGGATAACCATGGGCCTCTGCCCCCTTGCCGTTGAAGTGGTAGAGCTCGCGCTCCCCCGGCTTGTTGTCGGAGAGGGCCTTTTGCAGGGTCATCAGCTCGTTGTAGATATCGATGGGGACCACGGCAGCCTGCTTGACGCCCTTGCTGTCGACGATAAAACTGACTTGCTTGTGTAACATCCTTGCTCATCCTGTGACCCATGGAAGGCCCTATTCTAACCACCTCAGGCGAGCGGGATCCAGCGAGGATCCCCATCCCTTTTGCAGGCGCGATCACTAACTGGCATAGTGACGGACATTGTGAAAGCCATTGACCATCAAACGGTTATACCATGCTTAGCCTGCGCAACCTCAGTAAACGCTTCGCCAACGGCGGCGAGACGCTCCCCCTGTTTGAGGGGCTGGATCTCGCCCTCACCCCGGGGGAAACCTGCCTGCTGCTGGGGCAAAGCGGCTGTGGCAAGTCCACCCTGCTCAACCTCATCGCCGGTCTCATCGCCCCGGACGAGGGGGAGATCTGGCTGGAAGAGACCCGCCTCGACACCCTGCCGACAGACGAGCGTGCCCGGCTTCGCGGGCGCCATTTCGGCATCGTCTATCAGGATTTCAACCTGCTGCCGACCCTGACCGTGGCCGAGAACCTCGCCCTGCCCCTTCAGATAAACAACCTGCCCCAGGACGATGGGCGCCTCGATGCCCTGCTCACGCGCCTTGGCATGAGCCACAAACGCCACGCCTGGCCGGAGCAGCTCTCCGGCGGCCAGCGCCAGCGGGTGGCGCTGGCCCGTGCCCTCATTCATCAGCCTCGTTGGCTGCTCGCCGACGAACCCACCGGGAGTCTCGACGAGCACAACGCCGAGCAGGTGATGGCCCTGATGATGAGCGCGGTGCGCGATACCGGCGCCGGTCTCTTGCTGGTGAGCCACAACCCGGGCTATGGCGACCTGGCGGATCGGGTGCTGCGCCTTGAAGGGGGACAGCTGGTCGAGCTCAAGGGGCGCCGCCATGGCTGACGTCTGCCGGGGGGCCTGCTGATGTTGCCGCTCAAGGCACTGCTGCGCCTCTATCGCGCTCACCCCTGGCTGCTCTTGATGAGCCTGGCCGGGCTCACCCTCGGGGTCACCCTGGTGGTGGCCATCGAGCTCTTGAACCACAGCGCCCGCACCAACTTCGTCGCCGCCCGCAGCCAGCTCGCCGGGGAGGCCAACTACCGCCTGGCCCCCCAGGGTGACCTGGATGAACAAGTCTACGTGAGGCTGGTGCGAAGCCAGCCGAACCTTGACGCCATGCCAGAGCTTCACGCCTGGCTCAAGGACGAGCAGGGGCGCAGCTTCCAGTTGCTGGGGATGGATCTCTTCAACCCCGGCCCCCTGCGCCGCCTCTTTGGCGATGCGCCAGACAGCCAACCCGATGTCTCGTTGAATCGCGCCGACAGCGTCTGGCTGGCCGCCCCCGAGGCGAGGCGCCTTGACTGGCAACCGGGCCAGTCGCGAACCTTTGTGCTGGGGGATGAGGGGCAACGCCCCCTGACCCTTACCCTGGCCGGCACCTTCGAGCCCGGCGCCGTCCCCATGGAGCGGCTGCTGGTGACCGACATCGGCCTCGCCCAGCCCCTGCTTGGCAAGGCTGGCAGACTGGATCGCATCGTCTTCAAGCTCAGCGACGCAGAGGCCAATACCTTGCAAAGAGCCTTGCAGGCGGCCCTGCAATCCTATGCCCCCCATCAGCCCCTCTGGCTTGAGCCCATCAGCCCGGCGCTCGATGCCAGCCAGCTCGGCGATGCGCTGGCCCTGAACCTCACTGCCCTCTCCCTGCTCGCCATGGCCGTGGGATTGTTTTTGGTGTTCAACGCCCAGCGCTTCGTGCAGAGCGTGCGCCGCCCCCTGCTCGCCCAGCTCATCATCCTCGGGATGCCGCCGCGCCGGGTGCTGCGCTGGCTAACCCTGGAGATCCTGATCCTCGCCAGCATCGGCACCCTGCTCGGGCTGCTGCTGGGGAGCCTGCTGGCCCTCGCCCTGATGGGGCAGCTCACCCAGGCGCTGGCCGACCTTTATGGCCCCAACCCCATCGACCTGCTGCGCCTCTCCCCGACGAGCCTTGGCAAGGCGCTGGTGATTGGCCTTCTGGGGATGCTTGCCGCCAACCTGCCCGGCTGGTGGCAACTGCTGCGCCAATCCCCCCTTGAGCTGCGAGAGGGCAACAGTCGCCCACCGGCTCACCCCTGGCAACGCCGGGGCCTTGCCATCGCCATTCTGCTGCTGTGCGCCCTGTGTCTGTGGCAGCCCTCCACCGGCCTTGGCGGCGCCCTCTTCGTGGCCGGAGGCTGGCTGCTCGCCATGGCCCTCCTGCTGCCCGATGCCCTTCGCTCCTTGCTGGGGCGGCTGCGTGCACGCGGCCCCCTCACCGCCCGGCTCGGGGTGGCAGAAACCCTCTATCACCTGGATCGCACCGCCATCGCGGTGATGGCGCTGCAACTGGCCATCGCCGCGGCCATCGGCATCGGGGTCATGGTGTCGAGCTTTCGCTCGAGCGTGGAGATCTGGCTCGGCCAGCGCCTGGCCGCCGATCTCTACGTCACCGCTCCCAAGGGGGTGGCTGGCAGCAGGGGCGCACTCGGCGAGCAGACCCTCAACACCATCCTCGCCTCGCCAGATGTGCGCGCCGCCTCCCGCCGCGCCGTGCTCCCCGCCCGCTGGCAGGGGCAGCCCATCGAGTGGGCGCAGATGGACTTTATTCCCGAGCTCAAAGCCGCCTACCCCTTGCTCGCCGGGCGCTGGCCCGCGGCTCCCGACGAGGTGCTGGCGAGCGAACCGCTGACGGTACGCCTCGGGGTCAGGGTGGGCCAGCGCCTAGAGGTAACCAGCGAAGGGGGGCCGAGGGCTTTCACCGTCACCGGCGTCTATCAGGATTACGGCAGCGACAAGGGGCAGATACTGCACGCCTTCGAAGGGGGCAAGGTGCAATCCCTTGCCCTCTTCAGCCCGGATCCCGAGCACCTTGGTGACAGGCTCAGGAGCCAGTTTGGCGAGCAGGTGAACCTGTTGCCCGCCCCCGCCATCCACGCCGCCGCCCTCAGGGTGTTCGATCAGACCTTCGTGGTGACCGAACTATTGAAGTTACTGATTTTGGGGATCGCCTTCGTCGGCATCGGCTCGGCCTTTATGGTGCTGGGGCTGGCCCGGCGCGGCGAGTTGCAGACCCTGCAGAGCCTTGGCCTGAGCCCGCGCCACTGCCGCCGGCTGCTGGTGTGGCAAGGGGCAGGCCTCGGGCTGCTCACGGCGATCCTGGCATTGCCGGTGGGCTATGGCCTTGCCTGGGTGCTGATTGAGGTGGTCAACCCCCGCGCCTTTGGCTGGCGGCTGGCCTTCGAGGCCGCCCCCCTGCACGCCGTCACGGCGCTCCTGCTCGCCCCCGTCTGTGGCGCGCTCGCCTCCTGGTATGCCGCAAGGAGAGTGGTATGAAAGATTGGTTGGCGCACTGGCTCAGCCATGGCTTGACGTTCCCATTGACCAGATCTCTGTCACCGCCCCTGATTCAGCGCAGAGAAGCGCACAGAGCTGCCGCGAACCATCCCCTCTCCCTTCGGGAGAGTGCCAGGGTGAGGGGAATCTTGTCCTCTTGGCTCGCAGCCCTCTTGATCCCGCTTGTTGCCATAAGCGGCAACGCGCAGGCCAGCGATCTGGGGAGCATCCTTGGTGGTGGCAACGATCACTTCAAACAGGCCCTGCCGGGTCAGTCCATCCGCCTACCCGCGGATCACGCTGCCCACCCCGACTACCGCTCCGAGTGGTGGTATCTCACCGGCAACCTCAAAGACGAGCAAGGGCGCGGCTACGGCATGCAGTGGACCCTGTTTCGCCAAGGCATTGAACAGGAGATAACATCCGACAACCCCTGGCTCACCCCTCAACTCTGGTTGGCCCAGTTCGCCATCACGGATGTGAGCAAAGGCAGCCACCAGCAGGACGAGCGCACCAGCCGCCAGGGGCCTGGGCTCGCCGGTGCCAGCGGCGGTGAGTATTGGCTGAAAGAGTGGGTGCTTACCTCTCAAGGGGAATCGCTCTTTCCCGCCACCCTCAAGGTGCAGAGCAAGGCGGGGGATCTTGATGTGAAGGTGAGTGCCGCCAAGCCGGCGGTACTGCAAGGCAAAGCGGGTTACAGCGAGAAGAGCCCGGGCAACGCCTCCTTCTACTACTCCTACCCGCGCCTGACCATCAGCGGCACCCTGATCTTGGATGGGGAGACCCGTAACGTCAGCGGTGAGGGCTGGTTTGATCACGAGTGGAGCAGCTCGGTATTGGCCCAGTGGCAATCGGGCTGGGACTGGTTTTCGCTGCAGTTTGAAGATGGCCGCGAGTTGATGCTGTTTCGCCTGCGCACCAAATCGGGACGCTCTGAGCCGGAGAACCGCTACGGCATCCTGATTGAACGAGACGGCAGCAGCCGGGTGCTGAATCCTGCGCAGATCCGCCTCACCCCCGGCAAGACCTGGCGCGGCCCCAAGGGGCAAGCCTACCCCATCGAGTGGCAGCTGGCAGCCGGCGATATGAGGCTCACCATCCAGGCGCGCCTGCCCGATCAGGCCATGACGGGACGCTTTGACTACTGGGAGGGGGCGGTATCCGTCTCGGGGGATGCAAAAGGCGTCGGTTATCTGGAGATGACGGGCTACTGAGTCTTACCCCGTTCGCCATCGCGGATGAGCAGGTTCGACTCATGGATGTCAGCATCGGTGCGCGTTTGGCGATGCTGTTGGCCGCCTTCTCGCTGTCACAGGCGGACAGGGCGGCGGTGCAGGCGATGGCCAGCATGGCTTAGTGGTGCATTCAATCGCCGCTGAATTTACTGGAGGAAGGGTTCGCCGGTCGACGCAAGATCTGTAACCAGCTGTTACAAGGCATTGATGAGCAAGAGATAACACATGACTTGGTTGGCCGGGCGGTGTGGCAATGAAGAGAAGCCATCTCCCCTCCCCCCGTTTCTCTTGACCTTTCCCTGTAAAAATCTGACCACCATCAAGATTTCATTCAAATCCCACGGAACGGCTGTGTTTTTACTCAACAGGAGCGGTCGGCCTTTGATAGGCTACTACTCATCCGGCCCTTATAGCCCCAGAGGCATCCAGAGAGTGGCAATGTTCAATCCTATTTTATTCAGCTTGAAGGCAGCACAACGGAAGCTGAAATCCGTGCGGTAGGGAAGGTGCGAATAAGTCATATGGCACGAGAGCATTTACTGGTAACCCATTGATATTAAATGACTAAAATTTTCATTTTTTGTTCGTGGGATACTTGTTCGCACTTTCCCTAATAAGTTACCTTAGTAACCCTATTGAAAACGGCAGGATATTTATCCTGCCGTTTTTATTTTTCTATCTCGCCGCCTGATCCACCAGATAGAGGATGCTGTGATAGGGAATGCCAGCGTGCTGGCTGAGCCCCATTTCACAGGTGCGGCTATTGCTGAATCCCTGACGGCAATCCCTGGGCACTTGAGCTGCCAGGCTGGCAAGTGCCGCGGCGTTGAGCTCCGGGGTCATCAACCCCTTGTCACCGGCAAAGCCGCAGCACTGGATATGCTCTGGCACGATCACCTCGCGGGCACAGGCGCGGGCCACCGCCAGCATCTTATCGCCGAGCCCCATGCGCCGGCTGCTGCAGGTGATATGAAGCATCACGGTCTCATCGATGGGGGTCAGCTCAAGGTGGGGCAGCAGATGTTCCAGCACAAAGGCGGAGGGCTCGAACACCCGAAGACCCTTGCCGAACGCCCCCGAGAGCAGTCGCTGCACGCAGGGGCTGGTATCGAGCAGCACGGGCCAGCGCCCCTGTTCGCTTGCCTGCCACAATGCATCGGCCAGCTCACTGCGCTTGGCTTCCGCTACCTCGCTCATCCCCTTGCTGTCATAGGGCATGCCGCAGCAGAGCCCCTCGATACCTTGCGGCACTATGACCCGGCAGCCCGCTTTATTGAGCAAGGATTGCACCACGTCCGGCAGTGACGGGGCCTCCTCCTGCTGGCCGAATACCCGGCTGGCACACGACGGCAGATAGACCACAGCGCGCTCGCTGGATCCGTCATGGCTCCCCTCCCCTTGCAGCCATTGGTAGCGGCTCGGCCCCGGCAGGGTGGGCAACCAGGCGGGGGTGCGCTGGCCGCTGAGCTTGCGCACGCCCCCCACCAATCCTGCCAGCGCCTTGTCTCCCAGCAGCTTGCCGGCAATGGCTTTGAGGCCGAGAGACCCACGGGCCGCGCGGGTAACGCCGGCGAAGTGATCGGCGCTCCAGCGGGCGATGGGCACAAAGCGCTGGTACTTTTCGCTACGCAGCTTCTTGATCAGGCTGCCAGTGTTGATGCCCACCGGGCAGCGATCGGCGCACAGCCCGGTGGCGGCGCAGGTATCGATGCCCTGATAGTCAAATAGCTGGGCCAGCTGGTTGGAGGGCTCATCGGCACGATTGCGGCGGGCCAGTTCGCGGTAAAGCACGATGCGCTGGCGCGGCGACAGCGACAGGGTGCGCGAGGGGCAGACCGCCTCGCAAAAGCCGCACTCGATGCACGGATCCACGATGGCATCGCTCGCCGGCATGGGCTTGAGGTGGGCCAGGTGGGCCTTGGGGTCATCGTTGATGATGACGCCAGGATTGAGCAGGCCGTCCGGGTCCAGCAGCGCCTTGATGCGCCGCATCAGCGCCATCCCCTCCGACCCCCATTCCAGCTCCACATAGGGGGCCATGTTGCGGCCGGTGCCGTGCTCGGCCTTGAGCGACCCGCCAAAGCGCACGGCGACGAGCTCCGCCACCGCATCCATAAAGGCGCCGTAGCGGGCCACCTGGGCCGGATCGTCAAAGCCCTGGGTAAAGACGAAGTGCAGGTTCCCCTCCAGCGCGTGGCCGAAGATGATCGCTTCACCGTATTCGAAGCGATCGAACAGGGCTTGCAGCCCCGCCACCCCTTCGGCCAAGCGCTCGATGGGAAAGGCGACATCTTCAATGATGACGGTGGTGCCTGTGGTACGCACCGCCCCCACCGCCGGGAAGAGCCCCTTGCGAATGGCCCAGAGGTCGGCGCTGTCGATAGTAAAAGGCACAGAGGCGACCTGGACGAACTCGGCGGCCATGGCCGTCACCTGCTCGCAGCGAGCCACCAGCGCCTCTTTCGATTCCCCATGCACCTCCACAAGCAGGGCGCAGGCAGCCAGATCCAGCGTCTTGATAAAGTCCGGCAGACCGGGCTTGCCCGCCACCGAGCGCAGGGAGCGCCCATCCATCAGCTCCACCGCCGCCACCGGCGCACTTTTCAGGCGCGAGGTGGCCAGACAGGCCTGCTCGGCGTCCCGAAACACCAGCAGGGCCGAGGCCTTGTGGGGGTATTCGGGCACGGTGTCGAGCACCACCTCGGCGATAAAGCCGAGGGTCCCCTCCGAGCCAATCATCAGGTGGGTGAGGATATCGACAGGGTCCTCATGGTCGAGCAGGGCGTTGATGGCGTAGCCGGTGGTGTTCTTGAGCCGGTACTTGTGGCGGATCTTGGCGGCAAGTTCGGCATTCGCCAGCACTTCGGCACGCAGGGCGGCAAGCCCCGTGAGCAGCTCCGGGCGCCTGGCCGCCAAGGCGGCGCGGCTCTGGGGATCGCCGCTCTCCAGCACGGTGCCATCGGCCAGCAGCAACGTCATGGCGTGCAAGGTGTGATAGCTGTTGTGGGCGGTGCCACAGCACATGCCGCTCGCGTTGTTGGCGGCGATGCCACCCAGCTTGCAGGCGTTGATGGAGGCGGGATCCGGCCCAATCTTGCGCCCCAGGGGTGCCAGATAGCGGTTGGCATCGGCGCCGATCACCCCGGGTTGCAGGGCGATGCGCGCCCCCTCGTCCAGAATGCGGTGGCCGCGCCAGCTGTCGGTCAGGGTGATGAGCACCGAATCACTCAGGGCCTGGCCCGAGAGGCTGGTGCCGGCGGCGCGAAAGGTGCACGGCAGGCCCAATTCGCGGCACACTCCGAGCACGAAGCGCACCTCCTCGAGGGAGTCGAGGCGCACGATGCGCTCAGGCACCAGGCGGTAGAAGCTCGCGTCCGTGCCGTGGGCCAATCGCAAGTCCGGGTCGCTCACCAGCCGCTCCGGCGGGATGCGCGAGAGCACGGCGGCGTCAAATTCATTCCAGCGCATCAGCAATCCTCCACCAGCACCACCAAGAGGCGGCTCGGGCCGTGGGCGCCGTAGGCCAGGGTCTGCTGGATGTCGGCGGTCTTGGAGGGGCCGGAGACCAGCAACAGATTGGTGGGCATGGCCTGCTGCCAGCGCCCGGCCGCCACCAGCCCCGCCAGGTTGTCGGTTATGGTGGAAGCCGCCAGCAGGGCGATATGGCAGGGGGGCACCAGGGACAAGGTGCGCGGCTCGCCGCCATCGGGCAGCAATACGAGCGTCCCGGTATCGGCGATGGCGCCCGCGCAGTGGGTAATACCCGCCTGACAGACGTCGAACAGATCGTCCTTCCAGCTCGCGAACTTGCCTGCGGGGGTCAGCACAGATCGCCCGGCGCAGGCGGCCGCGACCGCCTCCTGCCAGCGGCCGCCCTGGCCACAGGCCAGACTCGTCACGCCCTCTTCATCCAGCCAGGCGGCCAGATCCCGGGCAAGGGTTGCTTCCTTGACGGTCAGGATCTCGGCGTGGCTGGCGCTGATCCCGGCAACAAAGCGCTCGCGCCGCGCCTGTTCATCCTCTCCGCGCCAGGGCTGCCAGCCATGGGGGGCATGTGCCATGGGGGTGGCGGCGCCGCGCAGGCGGCTTAATATGGCCTCTTTGCTCGACATCTCAGGACTCCTTCTTCTTCTGGCGCAACAGGGCGTGCAGGCTCTGGGGGGCGGGTTTGGGAGCTTCGCGGCACTGGGTCCAGGGGCCCAGGTGTTTGGGCATCAAGCCCCGCAAGCGACCGGCCACACCGGTTGCGGCGTGGTAGAGGCGCGGGTGGGTGGCGGCGAAGGCAAAGCCCTGCATGGCGAGGGTCTCGAGCCGGCTCCTGGCCGCCCCCTGCCCCGCCAGCGGTTCGTGGCCGGGCTGTGCGTCGTGCTTGGCCTCCCGGCGCAGGCGCTGCAACATGTCGGGAATGGGGATGCGCACCGGGCACACCTCGCCGCAGGCACCGCACAGGCTCGAGGCCGTCACCAGATCCTGCGTGCTCTCCAACCCCAGCAGATGGGGGGAGATGATTTTGCCGATGGGGCCCGGGTAGATGGTGCCGTAGGCGTGGCCGCCGATGCGGGTGTAGACAGGGCAGTGGTTCATGCAGGCGCCGCAGCGGATGCACTGCAATGTCTTGCGCAGCTCCTCATCCCGGTAAGCCTGGCTGCGGCCGTTGTCGAGCAGCACCAGGTGCACCTCGTCCGGGCCGTCCAGCTCCCCTGCCCGGCGCGGGCCGCTGATGACGTTGAAGTAGGTGGTGATGGCCTGACCGGTGGCCGAGCGGGTCAGGGCACTGTAGAGGGGCGGCACGTCGGATAGGCACTCCACCACCTTCTCGATGCCGGTGATGGCCACGTGCACTTTCGGCACAGTAGTGCACATGCGCCCGTTGCCCTCGTTCTCCACCAGACACAGGCTGCCGGTCTCGGCCACCGCAAAGTTGACGCCGGAGAGCCCCATGCCGGCGCGGCGAAACTCTTCGCGCAGGGCCCGCCGCCCGGTCTGGATCAGGGCGTCCACGTCCGTGGTGGGGGTGAAGCCTTCCAGGTTGCTTGCGAAGGTGTCGCTCACCTCCTGCTTGTTCTTGTGGATGGCGGGCATGATGATGTGGGACGGGGTGTCGCCGTCGAGCTGGACGATAAACTCCCCCATGTCGCTCTCAAGGCAGCGGATGCCGTGGCGCGCCATCTCGTGGTTGAAGCCTACCTCCTCGCTCACCATGGACTTGCCCTTGACGATGGAGCTCACCCCGTGTTGCTGGGCGATGCGAAGGATGATGGCATTGGCCTCGGCCGGCGTCTGGGCCCAGTGCACCCGGATGCCGTTGCGCTCGCAGTTGGTTTCGAGCTGCACCAAAAGATCGGGCAGGCGCGAGAGGCAGCGCTGGCGAATCTGCTCCGCCGCATCGCGCACCGCCGCTTCTTCGGCAGGGTCGGCGAAGGCATCGCGGCGCTTGGCGCGCAGATAATCCATGGCGCCGCGAAAGTTCTGGCGCAGCACGGGGTCGGCCAGGGCCGCCTCGGCCTGGGGATGGAAGCGGCGTGGCGAATACTTGGCGTGATCACTCATGATTAGCCCCCTGTTTTTGCGCTTGTAAGCCCTGAGCCATCGGCTCGCTGTGGGCTAGCAGGAAGCTGGCCAGGTGCATGGCGGGCAGTGTCTTGCCCTGATAGGCCAGGGATCCCTTGATGTTCAAGAGACACCCCCAGTCCGCGCTCACCAGGGTGTCGGCGCCGCTGGCCAGCAGGTGGCGGGTCTTGTCCTCCACCATGGCCTGGCTGATGTGGGGATGGCGCACCGAGAAGGTGCCGCCAAAGCCGCAGCACTCGCTCTCGTAGGCCTGCTCGTGCAAGGTGACGCCCTCGAGCTGCCCCAGCAGGCTGCGGGCCGTGGTGTGCACCTGCATCTCGCGCCGGGCCGAGCAGGAGGTGTGCATGACGATACTCGCCCTCCCCACCCCCTGCCAGCGCACCCGGCAGATCCGGACCAGAAACTCGGTGAGCTCGAACACCCGCTCGCAAAACGCCGCCACCTCGGAGCTCTCGGGGAAGAGTCGGCGGTAGTGGTGATGCATCATGCCGCCGCAGGAGCCAGACAGCACCACCACAGGCCAGGGCTCGGGGAAGAGCGCCATCTGGCTTTGCGCCACCTGGCGCGCCTCCTCTTCATGGCCCGAGGTGTAGGCCGGCTGCCCGCAGCAGGTCTGTTTCTCGACAAAGTGCACCCTTATCCCCTCCCGCTCGAGCAGGGCGATGGCATCGAGCCCCGCCACCGGGTCGAACAGGTCCACCAGACAGGTGGCGTAGAGATAAACATCGGCCGGCTTGGCCGGATAGACCCGCATTACCTTCATCACTTGCTCTCCTTTACTTCAACTGCAGCAGTGCGTCCGAGACGTGGAAGCTGTACATGAGCGCCAACCCTATAAGGCCGGTGGCCAGCAGGTAGTAGAGGGTCGGCAGCGCCGTCTTGCGCAGCGTCGCCCCCTCGCGGCCCAAGAGGCCCACGGTGGCCGAGGCCGCCACCACGTTGTGGATGGCGATCATGTTGCCAGCCGCTGCGCCCACGGCTTGCAGCGCCAGCATGGCGGCGGTGGAGACCCCCAGGGTCTGCGCCACCTCGAACTGGAACTGGCTGAACATCATGTTCGATACCGTGTTGGAGCCGGCGATAAAGGCCCCCAGCGCGCCTATGGTGGCGCTCAGGGCCGGGAAGAATTCCCCGACGAGCCCGGCGGCAAAATTGGCCGTGGTCACCGGCATGCTGGCGAGATCCGCCCCGTTGACGCCGGAGTTGATGAAGATGCGCACCATGGGCACGGTGAAGATGAGCACGAAGCCGGCGCCGATCAGGGTGCGGCTCGACTCGCTCATGGCGCGGCCGAAGGGCGCCAGGGCACGGGCCTGAATGAGAGTGGCGAGCAGGGCGCAGAGCACCAGCAGGCCCCCCGGCAGGTAGAGCGGCTCAATCGACGCGCTCACGCCCTTCTCCCCCAAGAGGTCTGTGAAGGCGAGGCTCACCGACAAGAGGCTGGCCTTGAATGCCGGGCTCACCCGGCTCGCCACCAGCAGGAGCGCCAGCGCCACATAGGGGAGCCAGGCCAGCATGAGCGACATGGGGCGGCCGGCGGCCTCTTTGAGATCGAGCTTGAGGGAGCCCAGCCACTCGGCAGGCCACTCGTTCTCGGGGGCGAAATCCCAGGAGTTCTTGGGCACCAGAAAACCGGCTCGCGCCGCCGTCACCACCAGGGCCAGCCCCACCAGACCGCCGATGAGGGACGGGAACTCGGGGCCGAGCAGCATGCCGGTGAGGGCATAGGGGACGGTGAAGGCGAGCCCGGCGAAAATCGCGAAGGGCAGGATGGAGAGCCCCTCGGTCCAGCTGCGGTTGCGACCGAAGAAGCGGGTCAGCATCATCACCATCAGCACCGGCATCAGGGTGCCGACGGTGGCGTGAATGAGGGCCACGTTGGTGGTCACCTGTTGCAGGTAGATGTCCCAGCTGCTGCCACCGGCGCTCAGGGTCTGGCCGATGGCCTGGTTATCCAGCCCCTTGTTGATGCCCACCAGGATGGGGGTGCCCACCGCGCCGAACGACACCGGGGTGGACTGGATCATCATGCCGAGCAGCACGGCGGCGAGCGCCGGAAAGCCAATGGCCACCAGCAGGGGCGCGGCGATGGCGGCCGGGGTGCCAAAACCCGAGGCCCCTTCGATAAAGGCGCCGAAGCACCAGGCGATGATGATGGCCTGGATGCGCCTGTCCGGCGAGATGTTGGTAAAACCGCCGCGAATGGCGCTGATGGCACCGGTGTGTTTGAGGGTATTGAGCATCAGGATGGCGCCGAACACGATCCAGAGCACGGTCACCGTGATCACCAGCCCCTGCAGGGTAGAGGCAAAGACCCGGGTCGGGCTCATCTGCCAGCCCCAGAGGGCGATGAACACGGTCAACAGGAAGGCGACGGGCATGGCGCGCTTGGCGGGCCAGTTGAGGCCGACCAGCAGCACGGCGGCCACCAGGATCGGCGAGAAGGCCACCAGGGCCAGCAGGGTGTCTGTCATCATTGCGTCCTTGTCCAGAGGGGTGCAGAGGCGCACCTTGTTGTTGTTTTGTTAAGCGGACGTGACCTTACCCTGTTCCTTTTTCGCGATATATGGAAATAATGAACAACATTCGTTCCAAAAGTTGATCAATATGGCCAGTACCGACGACCTCATCCTCTTCGCCCAGGTGGTGGAGGCCGGATCCTTCAGCAAGGTAGCTGAACAAAATTCCCTGACAAATTCAGTGGTTAGCAAGCGGATCGGGCGTCTTGAGGAGGAGCTCGGGGTCCAGCTCCTCTATCGCACCACCCGCCGGCTCACCCTGAGCGAGGCGGGCAAGGCGCTCTATCAAGGTGCCAAAAATGTGAAGGCCGCCGCACTGGACGCCTTCGACGCGGTGGCGGGATTTGGTGAAAAGGTGAGCGGTCATGTGCGGATGTCGGTGCCCACCATCTCGGGGGAGCTCTTGCTCGCCGATGCGGTGGCCGATTTTTGCCAGCAGCACCCGGGGCTCACGGTGGAGATGTCGCTCGACAACCGCTTCGTCAACCTGGTGGAAGAGGGGTTCGATCTGGTCATTCGCACCGGCTATCTGGATGACTCGAGCCTGATTGCCCGCCACATTCTCGACTCCCAGTGGGTGATCTGCGCCGCCCCCGCCTATGTGCGCCGCTTCGGGGCGCCGCGGGAGCCGTCGGATTTGCTCACCCACAACTGCCTGCGCTACGCCTACCAGAGCACGGGGGCCTCGGAGTGGGCTTTCAAGGGAGAAGAGGGAAACTATCTGGTGTCGGTGTCGGGGAGCTTTTCAACCGACAACGCCGGGGCCCTGCGCAAGGCGGCGCTGGGAGGACGCGGTATCGTCTATGTGCCGCGCTGTCTGGTCTATCACGACCTGATGCAGGGGGATCTGGTGGACTTGTTTCCCGACCGGGTGGGCAAGAAGCTCGGCATCTACGCCGTCTACCCCTTCACCCGCCAGCCGCCGCGCAAGATAAGGCTGCTCATCGAGCACATCCGCCAGCGCTATCTGGAAATTGGCCACTACTTCATCTGAGACCCTTGCCGGGCCTCAAAGGGCGGATGACGCCGCCTGACGGGAGAGAAACGCCAGGGACTGGCGGTTGAAGTGATCCGGCTGCTCCACGTTGCAGACGTGGCCGCACTTTTCGATGATTTCGAGGCAACTGTAAGGGTCGCGGGCTACCTGCTCGCGCACCGGTGCGAGGAACATGTGATCCTCCTCCCCCATCACGTAGAGGGTGGGAATGGGCAGGGCCCGCTCGCGAAAGTAGCGCATCAGGGGGTTCACCTCGGTGGCGAGACGGAACCAGCGCTTGAACTCCTTCTGGCACAGCTTTCTGGCCTCGCGCACGAAGAGGTTGCGGGACTCCTGATGGTGCTGGCGCGGCATGATGATGAAGGCGAACAGGCGGTAGAGCCACATGTAGGGCAGGAAGTGCTGGCCGAGGCGACCAAGCTGCACCAGCACCCGGGAGCGGATGTCGAGACGCAGGATGGCACCGCCGAGCACCATGCTCTTGACCCGCTCGGGGCGAAGCTCCGCCAAATGGCGAATGAGGATGGTGCCAAGGGAGATGCCGACAAAATGGGCGTGGGGGATGCGCAGGTGATCCAGCAGGCGCAGGATATCCTCGGTCACGGCCCGAAAGCTGTAGTGCCCCTTTACCACCTGCTGCAGCTGGTTGGACTGGCCGTGACCGCGAAGGTCCAGCAGCAGCACGTTGAAGTGCTCCCGGTAGGCCCGCAACTGCTTGAACCAGATGGAGGAGCTGCCGCCCGCACCGTGCACGAACACCACCCAATCCCGATCGGGACCCAGTTCAAAGGTCTTGTGGTACAACATCTCATGGGCTCCCGGGGTGATGGGGGGTATACTCGGCGCGCATATTAACAGAAGGCTCACCCCGGTGAACATGCTTCCACCATGATCGGACCAGCCTGGAGTCCCCATGACCCTCGTTCAATTGCGTGAATTTTTGCTCAGCCAGCCCGGCGCCACCGAGGACACCCCCTTCGGCCCGGAGATCCTGGTCTACCGCATCGCCGGCAAGATGTTTGCCCTGGTGGACTGGCAGGCGGAGCCCCTCTCCATCAACCTGAAGTGCGAACCCGAGCTCGCCCTGCTGCTGCGGGAGATCCACCCCGAGGTGAAACCGGGCTGGCACATGAACAAGCAGCACTGGAACACGGTGACCCTGAGTGAAGGCCTGTCTGACGATCTCTGGCAGGGCTGGATAGTCCACTCCTATGAGCGGGTGGTGGCGGGTCTGCCCAGGGCGAAGCGGCCCCAGGGCCCCCGCGCGACCATCAGGGAGGGTTGACCCATGCCGTCTCTTTCTTCTTCTCGCATCGTCCCCCTCGAGGAGGCGCACATACCAAGGCTGCTGGATCTGTTCGAGCAGTCGGTACGCCGCCTGGGGCCTGCACACTACAGCCCGGAGCAGGTGGAGCAGTGGGCCAGGGGGGCCCATCACCCGGGGCTTGCCAGCCAGTTGCGCGAGCACCATGGCTGGGTCATCGAGCAAGACGATGTGCCCCTTGGCTTTGCCACCCTGAGCGATGACGGTCATCTCAGCCTGCTCTACGTGAGCGCGGATCATCCGCGCCAGGGGCTCGGCACCCTGCTGCTGGAGCGGGTGCTGGCAGCCGCCAGCCAGATGGGGCTTGGCAGCCTCACCACGGAGGCGAGCGCCTTCAGCCTCGCCCTCTTCCTGCGTCACGGCTTCCTGCTGACCGGATTGGAGACGGTGGAGCGCGGCGGTGTCCAATTTATCCGCCATCGGCTCCACTGCCGCTTGCCATGACGGGTTCAGCCACTAAAATACGCACCATTTCCCCAAGGCAATGAAGAAAGGGCAGCCATCATGGTGGTAGAGAGCGACGGTTACATTGCGCTGATCGAGTATCTGGTAGAGAGTCTGGGTCTGTTCGAGAGCCAGCAACAAGGCGGCGGTGCCCAGACCATCGAGGATTTGGTGAGCAGCCGGGTGGCCGACAACCTGATGGCCATCTGCGAGCAGAACCCCCAGCTCGACCCCAAGGTGCGCTTCCTGATCATGCAGGAGGCCGATGCCGTGGTCGCCGACCTGGAAGAGGTGCTCTCCGCCGTTTGGTTGTCCGCCCCCAGCGAAGCCCAGCAAGCCTTCCTCATCGAGTTCATCGACCTCATCAAGAACCTGTTCGACAGCACCATCGGCTGATCCCATCCCTGCCGTGACGGCAAGGGGACGAGATGCAATGAGGCGAGGAGTGAGGCGGGACGCCCAATGAAAAGGGCCGCCTCATCGGGCAGCCCTGCTTGCTAGCATTGTCAATTCATCGCGCTTGTCAGAGTAATGAATTTCGGGGCAAAAAATGTGTCTGGTCTTGGCAACCATCCGTGGTCGCTACCCTGTTGGTCAGCCAGGGTTCAGTTTAGTTCCCCACCTGACGCATTTTTTTCAATTATTTTTCATCACAATAACACGGGGGCCTGATGGCCCCCGTGGTATGCATTGATGCCTCAGCGATTCAGGCTGGGAGGCAGGCAGACACCGATGCCCCCCAGGCCGCAATACCCCTCGGGATTTTTCTCCAGATATTGCTGGTGATAATCCTCGGCATAGTAGAAGGGGGCCAGCGGCAGGATGCGGGTGGTGATGGTGCGCCCGTCACCGCTCGCCGTCATGGCCTGCTGGTAGGCGGCCAGGCTCTGCTGGGCAATCGCCTCCTGGGTGTCGTCCCCGACGAAGATGACGGAGCGATACTGGGTGCCGATGTCGCCACCCTGGCGCATCCCCTGGGCCGGATCATGGTGTTCCCAGAACAGCTTGACGAGATCCCCATAGCTGATGACCTTGGGATCGAACACCACCTGCACCGTCTCGGCGTGGCCGGTCAGGCCGCTGCACACCTCCTTGTAGGTGGGATTGGGGGTCAGCCCCCCCTGATACCCGGCGGCGGTGGAATAGACCCCGGGCTGCTGCCAGAACAGACGCTCCACACCCCAGAAACAGCCCATGCCGAACCAGGCAAGCTCCATCCCCTCGGGCCAGGGCCCCTGGGTCGGGTGGCCGTTTACTGCGTGCACCTGGCCAATCTCCAGCGCTTCCCGCCGTCCCGGCAGCGCCTCTGCCGGTGAAATAATCTGCTCCATATGCCCTGTCCTTGTATAAAACCCCGCGCAATGCGGCTGACGAAAAGGAACACCGAAGATATCAGGTTATTAGCCCGGATCAACCAGGGAGCGGCCCCCGGGGCTACCCTCCCGCCCTCGCCTGCGTCTCCCCCTCCCCGCCCGCACTGGTCAAAATGGCGACAAAAAAACATCAAGTCGATATTTAGTCTTGATTTGTGAATTTATTTTCATATATTGGGCAAATTGCTGCTTTTTTATGGAATGAAACACGTGCGTGAACGCGAACCCAGCCTGGTCCATGCCTTTCGGCAATCCACCCCCTATGTCAATGTGCACCGGGGTGCCACCTTCGTCCTGATGATCGGCGGGGAAGCCATTTGTCACCCCAATTTCGCCAACATCGTCAGCGACATCGCCCTGCTGCAGACCTTGGGGATCCGCCTGGTGCTGGTGTTTGGTTCGCGTCCGCAAAATGACGAGGCCCTGGCCCGCGCCGGCATCCAGGCCCAGTATCACAAGCGGATCCGGGTCACCGACGATGCCAGTTTCGCCATCATCAAGCAGGTGTGCGGCGGTCTGCAATACGACATCACCGCCCAGCTCTCCATGGGCCTCGCCAACACCCCCATGCAGGGGGCCCGCATCAGTGTGGTGAGCGGCAACTTCGTCACCGCCCAGCCGCTGGGTGTGGATGACGGCATCGACTTCTGCCACAGCGGCCGGGTGCGTCGCATCGATGTGGAGGGGATCACCCGCCAGCTGGATCAGCACGGCCTGGTGCTCATCTCCCCCATCGGCTGCTCGGTCACCGGCGAGAGCTTCAACTTGAGCTCGGAAGAGGTTGCCCGCCGGGTGGCGGTGGATCTCAAAGCCGACAAGCTCATCTGCTTCAGCAGCACCCAGGGGGTCATGGACAGGCACGGAGAGGCCATCTCCGAGCTCTTCCCCGAACAGGCCGAAGAGCTGCTGGTGGCGCTGGAGCAGGCGGGTGAAGAGATGTCAGGCACCGCCCGCTACCTGCGCGCGGCCATCGCCTCCTGCCGGGGTGGCGTGCCCCGCTCCCACCTGGTGAGCTATCAGGACGACGGCGCCATGCTGCAGGAGCTGTTCAGCCGCGAGGGGCTGGGTACCCAGATCGTGCGCGAAAGCGCCGAGCGGGCCCGGGCCGCCACCATTGAGGACATCGGCGGCATCCTGGATCTCATCCGTCCTCTGGAGGAGGAAGGGATCCTGGTGCGCCGCTCCCGGGAGCAGCTGGAGATGGAGATAGACAAGTTCACCATCATCGAGCGGGACGGCCTCATCATCGGCTGTGCGGCGCTCTACTGCTTCATGGAAGAAGCCATGGCCGAGATGGCCTGCGTCGCCATCCACCCGGAGTATCGCAACTCCAACCGGGGAGACACCCTGATCGCCAAGGTGGCCGAGCGGGCCAAGCGGCTCGGCATCCGTCGCCTGTTCGTGCTCACCACCCGCTCCATCCACTGGTTCCGGGAGCGGGGCTTCGATCCCCTGGAAGTCGAAGATCTGCCGGTGGAGCGCCAGCGCTTCTACAACTGGCAGCGTCGCTCCAAGGTTTTGTCCAAGACCATTTCGTAACTGATTGATCTTGTGCCTGGTTACCGTCAATTTTGTTCTTTTTTACGAACTCGATTGACAGTGCAATCCAGACCAAGGTATTTGTACATGCACGCCACCTGTCACAGGTGGCACCAGAAGAGGAGCGCTGCCCAGGCAGCCCAAGGGAGGACACCAGTGTCCGGTGAACTTGGGTCAGGGGGAGCAGCGCCGAGACGAGGCGAGTGACTGGACACCGCCACGTCGGCTGCGGGGGCTGAATCCCCCGGGTTGTCATCGGTAGTGGTCATCCCACACCGCGCCCCACCTGGGGCCGGTACGGGATGGGCTCTGCAGGTGGAGTGCTTCTGGCCGGGATCCTCGCGTTTTCCTGCCATTTTTTGCCTCCTCCTCTCTTTTTGCCCGATGAAACCGGATTTTCACCTTGAGACAGGAGTATGCAATGAACCCGATCAATGTCGCCAAGTTTGGCGGAACCAGCGTCGCCAATGCCGCGGCCATGAACCACTGCGCCGACGTGGTGCTGGCCAATCCGGCGACCCGGGTGGTGGTGCTGAGCGCCAGCGCCGGCGTCACCAACCTGCTGGTGAGCCTGGCTCAGGGTGAACTGGACGAAGCCGGACAGGATGCCCAGCTTGCCAGTCTTGCCGACATCCAGCTGGCCATTCTGGCCGCCCTTGGCAACCCGAGCGACGTGAGCGCCCTCATCCATGCCCAGCTCGGCGACATTCGCACCATGGCCCGTCAGGCCAGTCAGCACACCGACGCCGAACTCGCCGATCGCCTCATCGCCTGCGGCGAGCTGATGTCCACCCGTCTCTTCACCGAACTCCTGCACCAGCGCGGGGTCAAGGCCCAGTGGCAGGATGCGCGCCAACTGCTGCGCACCGACAGCCGCTTTGGCAAGGCCACCGTGGATCTCGCGGCGACCCGCGCCCTCTGCCAGCAGGCGGTGGGCCCGTTGCTGGGTGACAGCCTGGTCATCACCCAGGGCTTCATCGGTGCCGACGGCGATGGTCGCACCACCACCCTCGGCCGTGGCGGCTCCGACTACAGCGCGGCCCTCCTGGCCGAGGCACTGGACGCAGGCAGCATCGAGATCTGGACCGACGTGCCCGGCATCTACACCACGGATCCCCGCCTGGTTACCCGCGCCCGCCCCATCCCCGAAATCAGCTTCGTGGAGGCGGCGGAGATGGCCACCTTCGGCGCCAAGGTGCTGCACCCGGCCACCCTGCAACCCGCGCTGCGCCAGGACATCCCGGTGTTCGTGGGCTCCGCCAAGGACCCCGCCGCCGGTGGCACCTGGATCCGCGCCACCACCCGCAGCAACCCGCTGTTCCGGGCCGTGGCCCTGCGCCGCCAGCAGGTGCTGGTGACCCTGCACAGCCTCAACATGTTCCACGCCTACGGCTTCCTGGCCGAGGTGTTCGGCATCCTGGCCCGTCACCGCATCTCGGTGGATCTCATCACCACCTCCGAGGTGAGCGTCTCCCTGACCCTGGATCACACCGGCAGCCAGAGCAACGGCGAACCCATCCTGAACGACAAGGTGCTGGCGGAGCTCGGCCAGCTGTGCAAGGTCGAAGTGGAGACCGGTTTCGCCCTGGTGGCGCTCATCGGCAACCGCATGAGCGAGGCGGCCGGGGTAGGCAGCCAGGTGTTCGACGCCATCCGCGAGCACAACATCCGGATGATCTGCTACGGCGCCAGCGCCCACAACCTCTGCTTCCTGGTCAAAGAGGACGAGGCGGGCCACATCGTCAATTGCCTGCACCGGGAACTGCTCGACTGAGTCGCCCCGGCGCTGGCACACAACGAGCCTCCTCCGCCCCATCACACTTCCCCACTCAGCAAAGAGGGGCGCCGCGGCGCCCCTCTTGTCACTCTTCTTCCACCATCAGCTGGTGACCAGGGTGGCCCGGGTGGGCAGCAGATTGGCCCGGATCTGCTCGCGCAGCCCTCCCAGCCGTTGCAGCAACCCGGCCTGACCGAGCCCCGCTTCGTCAGGAGCCAGATTGTCCACCAGGGCCGGGAAGTGCTCCCGTACCGCCTGCTCCAGCCAGTCGAGACGGCGCAGGGTGAGCGGGCCGCAGCTCTTGCCGCTGAGATCGTCCAGGATGTCGAGCCGATGGCTGCGGTACATGTCGCGCCACCAGTTGGCCGCCAGCGCCTCGTCGCTTGCCAGCGCCGCACTCCACTCCCCCACCAGTCCCTGCATCCGCGCCAGCACGGGGGCGCTCGCCCCCTCCCGCGACAGGTATTGCAACTCTCCCCTGGCCCAGGCGAGGCAGAGCTCGCGCCAGCGGCGAAACAGCGGCAAGGGATCCGCCTCGTCCAGCCAGAGCCCGGAGAGGGTGCGGGTTTCCAGCCGCTCAGGCACGTGGAAGTCGGGATCGGTGAGGCCGTTGGAATTGAACTCGTGCAGGGGATCGAAGGGCCACATGTAGCCAAAATCGAACACCGAGATATGCTGGCCGTCATCCAGCAGGTTGCCCGGGCTCGGATCCCAGTCAAACCAACCCCAGCGGGCCAGCTCCGCCTCCACCGCCAGCATCTGCGCCAGGTTCCGCTCGCAGAGCGTGCGCACCGGCTCCCCCCGCAGCCAAGGGGAGACCAGCACCCCGGCCCGGGCGGAGCCGAAACTGGTGCAGACCACGTTGGAGAGGATGGTGGGGTGCAGCTCCCGCAGGCTCTCTATCTCCCGGCGCCGCTCCAGCTCGGTGAGAAAGGCGGTCTTGCCGTCCACATTGGCCACCAGAGAGTCCTGGCGGCAGCGTTTCAGGCACCAGTGGTGCCCCTCCACCTTGAGATGGAACACCTCGGCGGTGAGCCCGTGACCGTAGACCTTGACGACGTCCGGGTGAGCCTCGGTCAGCCGGACGAGCTGGGGCAGCGGCAGGGGGCAGTCCCGCTCCCGCCCGATCCGGATCTCTTCTTTGCTCTCCAGCATCTGGAGCAATCTGGCCTGACGCGCCGCAACTTTGGGATTCATACATGTACCTCCAACCGTTACTGAGAGACTAAACAGCGCCCCCCTCCCAGACCAGCAGCAAAGGCTCATGATGACGCTTTCATCACAGAATGAGTGCCCCTGGCGGATCGGGATCACAAATTGCTTCACTGTGCTCATCACGGAATATTCATCTTGTTGTCATTAAATTGACATCAAGGAACAAGCCACGCACCATCGGGTCAAAATAGAGGCAGTCGTCGCTGCCATGACCGCTCCAAGGATGAGCCCTTATGAATGCCCCCGTCACCGGCCACCGCCCCGCCTCCCAGCCCCTGGCCGGGCTGTTGCTGGGTCTGCTGACCGCCCTGCTGCTGCTGACCCTCGCCCTGCCGCTGCTCAACCCCGTCAGCTGGCTCGGGCGTGCCGCCCCCCTCATTCTGGGCCCGGCGGATCAGCCCATCGCTACCCTCAATCGCTACAGCCTGCTCTACAAAAGTGACAACCGGGGCTTCTATCTGGTGGTGCGCAGCCAGTGGCAACTGCTCAAACCCCTGCAGGAGGGGGACAGGGTGCGGGTGGAGCTGCTCAACGACAAAGGGGTGCGCATCGATCAGCTGAGCCAGGCGGTGGACAAGCGCCAGAAGTGCCGCAAGGAGCGCTGCACCCTGAGCCTCAACAGCGCCCTGCGCGCCCCCGACGACGCCCTGGACAGCCGCTACCAGCTGCGCATCGGGCTGCTGCTGGCAGACAGGCCGGAGAGCGCCGAATACAGCCAGATCCTCCAGACCCTGCCGGAGCGCGGTTTCAACCTCCTCTACCTGATGACCAGCCTGCTGCTGGTGCTGCTGGTGAGCGCCGCCGTGCTCAAGACCCTGCTGCCGCGGCTGCGCCGAAGCTACCGCGCCCGGGTGGCAGGCAGCCTGCTGCTCGGCAACCTCACCTTCGTGCTGCTGCACGGCTTCGTGGTGTTCAAGCTGGGGGAATTCCTGTTCTGGTCGGGCTTTCGGCCCGAGCACTACTACCTCGCCTGGGGCAGCATGGTGCTGGGCTGGAGCCTCTGCGCCCTCGCAGGCTTCAGCCTCTATATGGGGCTGCTCTTCACCGCCCTCTCGGGCATCGGGCTGCTCGCCAACTTCATGAAGATCGCCATCTACGGGGTGCCGCTGGGGGGGGACGATCTGGGCAACCTGCTGGCCCTGCTGCACATCCTGCTCGATCAGCACCCTGTGGTGCCGGTGCTCGTCGTGCTGGGGCTCCTCTTTCTGGTGTGGCGCTTCGCCCTCTCCCGCTGGATCCTGCGGGGCTTGCTGCGCACCGCCGCCGCCACCGCCGCCTTCTTTGCCCTCTGCGTGTTCGCCACCCAGACCGGCAACAAGCTGCTCGGGGCCAACATCCGCTATGTGGACAGGGCGGTGAACTACCACAGGGACATCATCCGCGCCGGCCCCGGCCTCTACCTGTTCAACCTGGTGGACGAGATGCTGCAAAGCGGCAACGTGTTTCGCTACCCCTTGCAGATCAACGAGCGCACCCCGGAGCTGAGCCTGCCCGCCCAGCCCAGGGCTCCCCGCTTCGATCTGGTGATCGTGCTGCAATACGAGTCGCTCTGGCTTGACTGGCAGGGCCGTCTCTGCGCCCCCGCCCCCACCTTGAGCCTGCCCGCCAGCGTGGCCCAATGGCGCAAGACCATCCACTCCCCCACCACGGGGGGCATGACGGTGCTGGCGGAGTTCGAGATGAACACCGGCCTGCCGGTGGGCCTGCTCAAACAGGGGGTGGTGCCCTACTACTACCTCTCGGACCGGGTGCCCGGCCTTGCGCGCAGTGCAGCCCAAAGCGGCTACCAGACCCTGTTCGCCCACCCCTATGTGGAGAAGTTCTGGGGCCGCGCCAAGGCGATCCCGGCCCTCGGCTACCAGGAGCGCTGGTTCGATACCCGCTTCACCGCCCTCGAGCACAAGGGGCTCTATATCTCCGACGATGCCCTCATCGATCACCTGCTCAAACGCAGCAACCAGGACGATCAGCCCCTGTTCGCCTACGCGGTCACCATGCAGGGGCACGGCCCCTTCGACGGGGATCGCTACCGGGCCCAGCAACGCAGCGGCGCCTGCCCGGATCAGAGCCCGGCGGATACCCAGTTGCTCAACACCTACTACACCGGGGTGGTGGACGCCATGGCCTCCCTGGAGCGGCTGCTCAAGACCCTGGACAACTCCGGCAAGCGCTACCTGGTGGTGGCCTTCGGGGACCACCAGCCCTTCCTGATGTCGGCGGGCAAGGGTATCCACGGCGCCAAACCGCCACGGGATGCCAGCTACCAGATCCCCATGATGGCCTTCACCCGGGCCGGGGACGGGCTGGATCTCGCCCGCCAGTTCGACCCGGTGCGCCAGCTCTACCAGATGGGCCAAGCCACAAGGCAGCTGCTGGCGGGGGACCTCACCCCTATCCGGGACCAACCCCTGCTCCACCCGGTGCTCGGGGAGGAGAAAGGCTTCGACCCCTCCCCCCTGGTGCCGCAGATCCGCGCCAGCTTCCGGCCCGATGCATTGCCCTGATCGATTGAGACACGAGGGACACAGATCCTTGCAACACCTTCCGGGCCGATGCCCTGCCCTGATCCGAAGCGAAGTAGCAGACGACAAAGAGGTCGCCCGAGCGGCCTCTTTGTCTATGTGCCGATGCAACTATGGCAGGCAGTGCAGTGACTCACTCCCCAAGCCAGGACTCGCACAGGGTGAGGCTCTGGGCATCGAGATCCAGTTCGGCCTCGATGCCAAGGGGCAGGGTCAGCATGGGGTGGGTGTGGGCACAGTCATACTCCGCCAGAATGGGGAAGGTCGGCTCCCCCACGACCTCCAGCAGGATGTCGAGGGGCCGCCTGCCGCTGCCCTGGCTGTCGAACAGCTCGTGCTTGCCGAGCACCAGGGCACCGATGCGATCAAACATCCCGCACAGCTTGAGGTGGGTGAAGGCGCGCTCCACCGTCTCGGCGGTTTTGAGGCTGTCTTCCAGCAGCAGAATGTCGCCCCGCTCGATGGACGGCATAAAGGGGGAACCCCAGATCCCTGCCAGGGTATTGAGGTTGCCGCCAATGAGCCGACCCCGCATCCGGCCAGTGCCCACCGAGATCAGCCGGTTTGGCCAGCACTGCTTGGCCCGGGTCTGATGCTCCCAGTCGAGCCGCTCCTCGGTCCATTGCGTCGGAGTCGGCAACCGGTGGGGCAGGCTGGCGCCACCGGCCATGCAAACGGACAGGAAGCCGGCCAGGGTCTCGTCCACCAGCGGCGAGAGCTCGCCAAAGGAAGCCACCAGCGCCGGGCCATAGAAGGTGACGAGGCCGGTCTGGGCATGAATGCCGAGCAGCAGGGCCGTTACGTCGGAGTAGCCGATGACTATCTTGGGATCCCGCTTCAGCGCATCAAAATCGAGGTAGGGCAGCAGGGAGTTGGAGTTGCTGCCGCCAATCACCGACATGATTGCTCGCACTTGCGGATCGCGAATGAGGGCATTGAGCTCGTCAGCCCGCGCCGCGATGGAGCCGGAGCGCCAGTGATCCTGTTCGCCGGTCAGGCTGCCCGCCTTGAGTTCGAAGCCCTGCGCCGCCAGATAAGCCTTGGCGCGAGCAAAGCGGTTCGGCGCCCAGGCGGTGGCTGCGCTGGAGGGGGAGAAGAAACCTATGGTGTCGCCGGGGTTGAGCCCCGGCGGTTTGAGTAAGGTCATGGATGCAGCCCTGCCATATGAGATGAACGCCGCCGGGAAATGCGAGCCCGGCGCCAGACTGCATCCTACTGCGGCCTTTGAACGCCCGGCAAGGGCGAAAAATCGCACTCACAGTGCTCGTTTTTGTTTAGAAAAATTAAATGACTTTCGCTAAATGCACACAAAAACTGAACAATAACAGCACAGATCGCGCCCTTTTCCCGGCTTTAAGGTGCCTATCACGCGCTGATACATGGCCGCGAGGTCAGTTCCCGCCTCTCCCGACGACATCCCGCCGCCGTTCCCCAATAAAAAAGCCGATCTCGCGATCGGCTTGGGCATTGGCTTCTAACGGCGTGAGCGCAGGCTCACACCACCACGGCGGTGCCGCTGATGCTGACCATCAGCATGCTGCCATTCTGGCCCACTACCTCGTAGTCGATGTCGATGCCCACCACGGCGTTGGCCCCCAGCGCCTGGGCACGCTCTTTGAGCTCCTCGAAGGCGATCTCCCGGGCCCGGGCCAGCTCTTTTTCGTAGGCGCCGGAGCGACCGCCGATGATGTCGCGGATGCCGGCGAACAGATCCTTAAAGATGTTGGCGCCGAGGATGGCTTCGCCCACGACGATGCCGCGGTACTCGCGAATGGTCTTGCCTTCCAGGGTGGGGGTGGTTGAGAGGATCATGAGGTCTCCTGTGAGTTGGGCTGGGTGCGCGAAGCACCGTTGCCGTCATGGTAGCAAGGCGTTGGCCAAAGCATAAGCCCGGCGTGGCCAGGAGCTTCAAGCACAGCGCCCGCCAGGTTCATCAAGGTGCCATCCATAGGGCCTGTGTCGTGCACTTACCCCCGCACAGCGACCTTGGGCTCCGGTGCTGGGGAGAGGGCTTCCGGGCCACGATGAAAGCGGGGCCTTGATGATACAGATGCGACTGCAGTTGCCTAGGCCCTCTGCGTCTTCGCCCTGGACGGCGGCAGGCGCTGTCAGGAGCGACTCGCGTCGGCCATAAAAAAGGAGAGGCAAGCCTCTCCTTTCTGATGTTCGCAGCGGCAGCCGCCATGCACTCAGTGCAGCTTCATGCTCGGGCGCAGCACCCGGTTGATGCGGCCCACCAGCATGATGAGGCCGGTCTTGATGTAGCCGTGCAGGGCCACCTGGTGCATCCGGTAGAGGGAGATGTAGACGATGCGGGCGATGTAGCCCTCCACCATCATGGAGCCCCGCATCAGGTTGCCCATCAGGCTGCCCACGGTGGAGAAGCGGCTCAAGGAGACCAGGGAGCCGTGATCGTGATAGCGGTAGGGCTTCATCTCGCCGCCGTTCATCTTGGCCAGGATGTTCTTGAACGCCTGGGTCGCCATCTGGTGGGCGGACTGGGCGCGGGGCGGCACGAACTTGCCGTCCGGCTGCGGGCAGGCGGCGCAGTCGCCGATGACGAAGATGTTCTCGTCCCGGGTGGTCTGCAGGGTCTCGTGGACCACCAGCTGGTTGATGCGGTTGGTTTCCAGGCCCGCGATCTCCTTCATGAAGTCCGGCGCCTTGATGCCCGCGGCCCACACCATGAGGTCTGCTTCAATCAGCTCCCCATCCTTGGTGTGCAGGCCCTCGGCGGTGGCCTCGGTGATCATGGTGGCGGTACGCACGTCCACGCCCAGCTTCACCAGCTCCTGATGGGCGGAGCCGCTGATGCGCTCCGGCAGGGCCGGCAGGATACGGGGGCCCGCTTCCACCAGGGTCACCTTGAGACTGTCGGTGGTGAGGTTCTTGAAGCCGTAGGCGTAGAGCTGCTCCACCGCGTTGTAGAGCTCGGCGGAGAGCTCGACGCCGGTGGCGCCGCCGCCGACGATGGCGATCTTCACCTTGTCACCGGGCTGGTATTCGGTGGCGAACTGCAGGAAGCGGTTCATCATGCTGTTGTAGAAGCGGTGCGCCTGGGAGGGGCTGTCCAGGAAGATGCAGTGATCCTTGATGCCCTTGGTGTTGAAGTCGTTGGAGACCGAGCCGATGGCCATCACCAGGATGTCGTAAGCCACTTCCCGCTCGTTGACCACCAGGGCGCCGCTCTCGTCGTGGATGGGGGCCAGCACGATGCGTTTCTCGTCGCGCTTGATGTCGGTCAGGCTGCCGAGCTGGAATTCGAAGCCGTGGTTCTTGGCGTGGGACTGGTAGCTCAGGGCATCGATGCCCGCATCCATGGAGCCGGTGGCCACTTCGTGCAGCAGGGGCTTCCACAGGTGGGTGCGATTGCGATCCACCAGGGTGATCCTGGCCTTGTTCTTCTTGCCCAGCTTGCGGCCCAGGCTGGTCGCAAGCTCGAGACCACCGGCGCCACCGCCTACAACGACAATATTCATCATGATGATTTTCCTTGGTTCCTCAAAACGAAAGGGAGCCATTGGCTCCCTAAAACGAAATCGGTTGACGTGATGGCTCAGGCTTCTTTGAAGGCCTTCATCCGTTGCAGATGGTGCGAGATGTTCTTGAACTTATGGGTCTCGCGCTCATCCCATACGATGTCGTAATAGTTCTTCAATTCACGTTCAGTGTCCCGATTATCGCGGATTTCATCCTGAACGGAAAGGATGCACAGGCAGTTTCCTGAATTTTTATTACGAAATTCGGTTACACACTTGGTGCCGATGTCCTCGTACTCCTCCGGCCTGTCGATCTTGCCCTGCATGTTCTCTTCCGGGTGCAGGTTGGGGTTGAATACCACCTGCTTGATGCCGCACAGAAACCCGATCCGCTCGCTCCAGTAGCCACCCAGGCCCACGCCGCAGATGAGGGGTTTGGGATCGGTGCTCATGTCGAGCTGCTTCTTCACTTCCTTGAGCAGGTGGCTCATGTCGTGGCGGGGGTGAACCGTGCTGTAGTGCACGAAACGCACATCATCATCGATAAACTGCAACTGCAGCACTTTTTCATGATTGCCGGGGCTGGTGGCATCAAAGCCATGCAGATAGATGATCATGGACAAGACCTCAAAAACTGTGTCGGTTCTATCGAAACTACCCCAGCGACAGGGCCTTGCGCCACCAAAACATCCCACTTTCTTGCTTTGGATCACGCCCCTTCGGGCCACCAAACCGCGCGTCGGGGCGGCTGTGGCAGCGCCATGCCCCGGCGGGACATGGCGCAAACCGGGTCTGGCGAGGTTAACTGCCGCACTGGGCGAAGCGCGCCACCGCCGCTTCCACCAGGGCCAGGCTCCCCTGCCAGAAGGCGGGTTTTCGAATGTCCTGCCCCAAATGCCGTTCGACCAGTTCTTCGGCGCTCATGCGACCAGTGTCTCGCAGCAGGGCGCGGTAGGCCTCGGCCACCCCCGCCTCCCCTGCGGCCTGGCGGCTCATCAGCTGCTGATAGACCCCGAGGCTGAACAGATAGCCAAAGAGGTAGGGGTAGTTGTAAAAACCGAAGCCCGCGATGGAGAAGTGCGCCTTCGCGGCCCAGAACAGGGGGTGATAGCGGTCGAGGCTCTGCTCGTACCAGCGCCCCCAGGCCTCGTCGGTGAGCCCCTTGAGCCGGGCCGACGACACATAGCCCTGCTCGCGCTCGGCCACCAGGGCCCGCTCGAAGTCGAAGCGGGCCGGGATGTTGACCAGGAAGGTGGCGGCGCCATCGGCATCCGCCCAGGCGATGGCCAGACGCTCCTCGGCGCTTCGGGCCTGCTCGTAGAGGGCGCTGCGCACCAGGGTCTCGGCGAAGATGGAGGCGGTCTCCGCCAGGGTCATGGGGTAGCTGCACTGGCTCATGGGCAAGTCGCGGATGAGCCAGTTGTGCCAGGCGTGACCGAGCTCGTGGGCCAGCGTGATGACGTTGTCCATGGTGCCCGCATAGGTGATGAAGACCCGCGGCTCCACCGGCTCGGCAAACTTGGTGCAATAGGCCCCGGTGCGCCGGTTGGGGGTGGGGGCGGCATCAATCCAGCCGCGCTCGGCCATCATGCGGGCAAAGTCCCCCATCTCGGGGTCAAAGCGCGCGAAGGCCAGGGCGATGATGTCGACCGCTTCCTCGAAGGGGATCTCCCGGCGGCTGGCGGCAGGGGGTGGCGCAAAGAGATCCTCCGGCCCCAGCACCTCGAGGCCGAGGTGACCGGCCATCAGCCCCAGGGCCCGCTGGCCCAGATGGCGGGCCTGCCAGGTCTCCGCCATCATGGTATCCAGGGTCGCCCGCTCGATGTGACTCTGGTGGCAGGAGAGATCCAGGGCATCGAGGCGCCGGTGTTTGCCGCGCTGGCGCGAGAGCTCCAGGCGCCAGCCGTTGAGGGCGTTGAGGATGGCTGCCACCGTCTCCTGCTCCCCTTCCCAGCCGGCGCTGATGGCATCGAAGGCCTCTTTGCGCAGGGCACGATCCGGGCTGGAGAGCAGGTTGCTCGCCTCCGCCAACCCCATCTCGCGACCCGCGATCACCAGCCTTATCTTGCCCACCAGATCGTTGTAGAGGTTGCCCCAGGCGTGCAGGCCGTCGGTGCCAAGGCCGATGACCAGCTGCTCCGCCTCCACCGGCAGCCGCTGATCCTGCAGGCGACGCTCGTGGCGCAGCCGGTACCCCTCCTCCCCGAGCAGGGGGTCGGCCATCAGTTGCTCAAACTCGGGCGCAGGCAGCCCCAGCATCAGATCTTCGATGGGGGCAAGCGTCTTGAACAGATCCGCATTGAGGGCCCGGGCCCGGGAGGCAACCTGCTTGGCGAGGGGATCCCGGGCGTCCTGGCTCCCCTTGCAGGCGGCCAGCACGGCGATGTTCCAGCCGATGTCGCGAATGCGCCGGGCCCGCAGGCGTACCTCCCTGAGGAAGTCCTGCAAGGCGCCTGGGGTGCGAGGAACCTGGGCCAGTCCCTCGATAAAACCGCTCAGCTCGGCCAGGCTGGCGCGGGCCAGGCTCATGTCCGCCTCGAGGACACAGCTGTCGAGGGAGGGGTAGATGTGATCATTTTGCCACTGCTGTGGATAGACTCGTTGTTGCATCGAACGCTCATCGTCAGGGACGGGCCTGGCCCGTCGTGAAATCCAGGTGGCCAGAGCCACCACCTTCGCGGGCAGGCATCACACCAGCCGCTCGAGGCGCACCACCGCCTCTTCCACATAGCGCAGGCTCTCCTGCCAGAACCCGGGTTCGCGGATGTCGACCCCCAGGTGCTTCTCCACCAGCGCCTCGGCGCTCATGCGGCCGGTATCTCGCAGCAGGGCGCGATAGGCGGGCACAAACTCGCCCCCGGCCCGCGCATGCTGGGCATAGAGCCCCAGGCTGAAGAGATAGCCAAACAGATAGGGGTAGTTGTAAAACCCGGACTCGGCGATGGAGAAGTGACCCTTGCTGGCCCAGAACAGCTCGTCATACTGGCTGAGGGCGTCACCATAGCACTGCTGCTGCGCCGATTTCATCATCTCCCGCATCTGGCTCGCCCCCACGTAACCCGCCTCCCGCGCCGTCACCAGGGCGCGCTCGAAGGCAAAGCGGGCGGGGATGTCGAGAAGCAGGCTCGCGGCCCGCTCCCCGTCCAGCCAGGCGATGGCCCGGCGCGGCTCCACCTTGTCGGTGGCGGCCAGCAGGGCATCGCGCACCAGGATCTCGGCAAAGAGGGAGGCGGTCTCCGCCAGCGTCTTGGGGTAGCCCCGCTGTTCGAAGGGAAGATCCCGCAGCAACCAGCTGTGCCAGGCGTGACCGAGCTCATGGGCCAGGGTGATGACGTTGTCCATGGTCCCCTCGAAGGTGAGGAAGACCCTTGGCTCGGGTGGATCGGCATACTCGGTGCAATAGGCGCCACTTCGCCTGTGCTCGCTCGGGGCGGCATCGATCCACCCCTTGTCGGCCATCATGCGGACAAACGCCCCCATCTCGGGATCGAAGGCGGCAAAGGCCTCCATCACCAGATTCAGCGCCTGCTCGACGCCGAACTTGCCGTGTACGGCCTGGGGCGCCGGGGCAAAGAGATCCCAGGGGGCGAAGTCGGTGATCTGCTGGGCACAGGCCATGGCACGCAAGGCGCGGCGCCCGAGCTCCCTGTGCTCCCCGGCCGCCGCCATCAGGGTCTCCAGGGTCGCGCCCGTGATGTGCTCCTGATGGCAGGTGACCTCGAGGGCATCCAGCCTGCGCCCCTTGCCGCGCTGGCGGCCGAGTTCGTTGCGCCAGCCGTTGATGGCGTTGAGAATGGCGGCCACCGTCTCCTGCTCCGCCTCCCAGGCGTCCTGGATGGCGTGCCAGGCGCTGGCGCGCCGCGCCCTGTCCGGGTGGGCGAGCAGGTTGTCCGCCTGGGCAAGCCCCATGGGCATCCCCTCCACCACCGGCAGCAGCCGCCCCACCAGGTTGTCGTAGAGATCCCCCCACCCCTGCAGGCCGTCCACCGCCAACCCCTCGATGAGCTGCTCGCTCTCGAGCGAAAGCCACTGATCCTGCAGCGCTCTGTCGTGATGGATCTGGTAGGCCAGCTCGAAGAGCTCGGGGTCTTGCAGCAGGGTGCACACCAGTGACTCGGGGGCGCGAACCCAGAACAGGTCCACCGGCTTGCTGCGCTGGGCCAGGGTCGCCTCCAGCTGCTGGCCCCGGGAAAGCAGTACCCGGGCCTCCTCGTCGCGCCCGTTCTGGCTCAGCCGGTTGTAACCATAGACCTGACTGTTCCAGGCCAGGCTCTTCACCCCGTTGGCCTCGCGGCGGATGGCCCGCAGCAGGTGGCGCAGGGCATTGGCATCCGCAACGGGATGGGCGGGATCCGGCAGGTCCGCCAGGAGGGCGTCAAGCCGGGTGAGGGCGCGGGCAGCCTCCTGGAAGGCGGCCTCGATGGCAGGATCGTCGGGGGCGGCATAGATGTGATCATCTCGCCAAACGGGTGGTTTCATGGTTGTCCTTGTCTGTTTGCGTCCATATCGGGTCACCCCGCCTCTGCGGGCGGGTGAAACCGGATAGTACGAAGGGGGCCAGGCACTTGCCTAGCCCCCATTCGAGGCAACCAGCAGAAGAGCGCCCCCGGGTGCGACGGCCCCTGTCGGCCCTCCCCCGACAAGCGACCTATTTGGCGGGCTGAAGCTTGCTCACCAGGGTCATGGCCACCACCAGCACCAGCCCTGCCACCACGCCGGCCAGGGCGCTCAGCAGGGTGGGCGTCACCACGGCCAGTACCCCGCCGACCCCGGGCAGGGCGGCCACCGTGTCCGCCGTCCCTTCGATGAGATGATGGAGGAAGGGCCAGCCATGGACCAGAATGCCGCCGCCGACCATGAACATGGCGATGGTGCCCACCAGGGCAAGCAGGTGCATCAGACGGGGCGCCGTCACCAGCAGCCCCTGCCCCACCGCCCGGCGCACGGCGCCCCCATCGGGCTTTTGCAGCAGGTGCAGACCGATGTCGTCGAGCTTGACGATGAGCCCCACCAGGCCATAGACCCCGACGGTCATCAGCAGGGCGATGCCCGCTACCACGGCGATCTGCAGGCCCAGGCTCGACCCCTGCACGGTGCCGAGGGCGATCACGATGATCTCCGCCGAGAGGATGAAATCGGTGCGAATGGCCCCCTTCACCTTCTGGTGCTCATAGGCCGCCAGATCCTCGGGCACCGGCGCCGCCTGATGCGCCTCTTCCTCGTGGGGCAGGAACTTGTGGACCAGCTTCTCCGCCCCCTCGAAACAGAGGTAGGCCCCCCCCAGCATCAGGAGCGGGGTGATGAGCCAGGGGATAAGAGCACTGATGGCGATGGCGGCAGGCACCAGGATGAGCTTGTTGCGAAACGATCCCTTGGCCACCGCCCACACCACCGGCAGCTCACGCTCGGCCCGCACCCCGGAGACCTGCTCTGCATTGAGGGCGAGATCGTCCCCCAGCACCCCGGCCGTCTTCTTCGCCGCCACCTTGGTCATCAGGGCGACATCATCGAGCACGCTGGCAATATCATCGAGCAGGGTCAACAAACTGGCTCCGGCCATATCTGGCATTCCTTCTATTGAGTGGGACACATCCGGGCTGCCCCGGTCAGGGTGATGAGGGGGTCAGGGGAGCACGGGCCCATCCGGGGATCACCCTTTGGGGCAAAAGATGGCACAGTGTAACGGGAAGCCGCCACGGCGGCAGCCCCCCATGGCAGATCCCCTGCTCCGTTTTCACCTCACGGCCACCGGCCCAAGGAGTTCCCATGCAACCCTGGCAACCTCTGCTCGATTTCTGGTTTGGCGATGACGCAGACGACGCCCCCCGTGCCGCCCGTCAGGCCCCCCTCTGGTGGGGCAAGAGCAGCGAGACCGATGCCCTGCTGGCCTCACGCTTCGGCGAACTGGCGGCCCGTGCCGCAGCGGGCGAGCTCGCCCATTGGGAGGGCGATCCCGCAGGGCGCCTGGCCCTCATCCTGCTGCTGGACCAGCTGCCGCGAAACCTTCACCGCCACACCCCCGCCGCCTTCGCCCAGGACGACAAGGCCAGGGCGCTGTGCCTCAAGGGGCTCACCCTCGGGGTCGACAAGGGGCTCTCGCCGCTGGCCCGGGTCTTCTTCTATCTGCCCCTCGAGCACGCGGAGTCCAGAGAGCAGCAGGCCAGAAGCGTCGCCCTGTTCGAGGCGCTGGCCGACGAGCAGGTCACAGGCCCGGCCCGGGCCACCTTCGAAGGCTTTGCCGACTTTGCCCGGCGCCACCAGGTGATCGTCGATCGCTTTGGCCGCTTCCCCCACCGCAACGCCATCCTGGGCAGGGCGAGCACGGAGGAAGAGGCCGCCTTCCTGCAACAGCCCGGTTCGGGGTTCTGACATAAAAAAATCCCCGCCATGGGCATGGCGGGGAGAGAACAACCGATCCGCGCATCACTGGATGCGATAGCGGGAGATCTGCTGGTGGATATTCTCCGTGGTCACGTTCAGCTCCTCTGCGGCGGCGGAGGTCTCCTCCGCCGTGCTGCTGGTCTGCTGCACCACCTGGGCTATCTGCTCGACCTGGAGGGCGATGGATTCCGCCGCCGAGGTCTGCTCGCGGATGGCCAGGGTGATCTCGCCGACCTGATCCATGACGCGATGGGAGGCCTGGCGGATCTGGGTGATGATGGCCCCGCTTTCCGTCGCCATGGCCACCCCTTGCGCCACCTTCTCCTCCACCAGGACCATTCTGGCCACCGTGGCCTCGGACCCTTGCTGGATAGCCTCCACCGTCCTTGAGATCTCCTGGGTCGACTGGGCAGTCCGCTCCGCCAGCTTGCGCACCTCGTCGGCGACCACCGCAAAGCCGCGTCCCTGCTCACCGGCCCGCGCCGCCTCGATGGCGGCGTTGAGCGCCAGCAGGTTGGTCTGCCCCGCCACATCGTTGATGACGTTCACCACCCCACCGATGCGGGAGATCCCCTCCCCCAGCGCCGTCACATCGCGGGAGGCCTGACGAATGGCGTCGGCGATGTCGTTGATGGCGAGCACAGTGCGCTCTATGGTGGCCCCGCCGTCACTGGCGAGCTTGCCGGATTCATTGGTGATGCGGCTGGTCTCCTGGGTGCGCTGGGAGATGTCAGTGATGCTCACGCTCATCTCCTCCACTCCGGCGGCGATAAGGCTGGTGGCGTCATTGGCCTGACTCGCCGACTCCGCCATGTGCTGGGCCGCCTGGGAGAGGAACTCTGCCGTGCTCTTGATTTGCAGGCTGCCCACCGAGAACTCGGTGAAGGTCTGCTGCAAGGTGTCCAGCAGGCGGTTGACCGCCGTCAGCGTCTGGCCGATCTCGTCCTGCTGGCTCACATTGGCCCGCAGGGTGAAGTTCAGGTCGCGCTGGATCTCGGACAGGGTCGCCATGGCCAGACGGAGGGGATTGGCGACCTGCCTGAACAGCCAGAGAAAGAGCACCAGCGTGAGGGCTCCCGTGCCCACCGAGATGAACAACAGGGCCTGCATGCTGCTATCGGCATTCTGCTCGCCTCGCAGCTTGACGGCGTCACCTTGCTGGATGTTGAAGTGGACGTGCTTGTCGATGGCCTGGGAAAGCTGCTCAAACAAGGGGGCAAGCGCCTTGTCGATCGCCTCTCTGGCCTCCACATTCTTGTTCTCGCGGGACAGGCGCAGGACGTCTTCAGAGGCCTTGCCGTACTGGGCAACCAGGCGCCGATCATCGGCGACGAGCTGCCTGTCCTCCTCATTGGAGATCATCCCGCTTTCATACTGGCTCAGCAGGGCGTCCATCTTGGTGTGAAGGGATGCAATGCTCTGCTCTATCTGACTCATCTTGCCGTCGTCGGTGTTGAGCACGTGCGCCTGGATCAATGAATGCAGGGCGTAGAAGTCTGTTTCTATCTCCTTGATCGTGGAAATGCTGGGGACTGTGTTGTCTGTTACATAGCTGAGATCCGCATTGGCGGAGGAGAGTCTGCTGATACTGAACCAGCTGAGGCACCCCAGGGCCAGCATGACCAGCAGGGCAATGAGTTGAAGCCGACGAGCGATATTCATGAGTGCTTACTCCATCCATAGACTCCCTGCCAGTGTAGCCGATGCGGGCCCCGAAAATAGCGCCTAAAACATGCATTTCATTACACTTTTCAACTTCTGCTCGGCCGCGTCACACCCGCCGCCCCAACCCGGCCTTCGGGACCGCCGCCCCCCTCTGGCAGAATGGAAAAAGGAAGGCATTCGCCTTAATGCCAGTCAGTTAAGCCTGACTGGCATTGTTTTTACTAGGTTTTCTCGTCGCATACTTCTGTGGTTTGGCTTTGATGCACCTTGGGTAACTTCGTTCTCGGCGGGCGGGTAACTTGAACTGCTCTGCCTGTTTGTCCAACTCA
>NZ_JAGKRI010000177.1:0-674 GCF_017939255.1 Aeromonas sp. Prich7-2 | reverse complement strand
TGCGCTTTGGTGGCATCCATGAATATCGACTGGGAGAAGCTCCGCCACAAGTAACGGAGCTAACAGGAGACCAGCAGATCATTTTGGAGGTATTGGGTGAGCGCTATCGGCAAATTTATTCCTAAATCAGGTGCGGAATGTCGGTTCGACATGGCTATGAACAAGGCGTGTTGAGCCAGAAACAATATCAGCGAAGGCTTGAGCGATGTCGGCAAAGCTGGCGAAAAGAGCTGGGGCGAGGCAGTTTGCTGTGCAGCAAGCGCTACCGAGGTCGCTGTCGGCTACTGCTCAAGGATGATGAAATGCTGTGGCGTTTTCTGGAAAACGACGAGATAGCCTTGACCAATAATGAGGCGGAACGGGCGCTACGCGGGTATGTGCTGTGGCGCAAGGGGAGCTATGGCGTTTGGTCACATCGGGGAGAGCTGTTTCGGCAGCGCATCTTGTCTTTGATAGAGACAGCCAAGCGGTTAGGTCGCTGTCCGCAGGAATGGCTGAGGGCCGTGGTCAGTGCCTGCATAGAGAAAACACATGTACAGGATCTTTAGCTACAACCAATTGAAATAGATAGAAAAAAGGCTTCGTTTGTGATCTGATTTAATCGCAAAAAAAAACCGACACGCCCGAAGCCATGACTATTATCAATGCAACCCAGTACCTCAAGCAACTTCTTA
>NZ_JAGKRI010000176.1:0-1496 GCF_017939255.1 Aeromonas sp. Prich7-2 | reverse complement strand
CGCCTGTTGTGGGCATACTGCGAAGGATAACCGCCAGACGCAAAGCCAGTTTAAATGCGCTGCGTGTGGTTATGAGGCAAACGCCGATGTGAACGGCGCTCGCAATATTTTAGCGGCGGGACACGCCGTTTTAGCCTGTGGAGGCGTGGTGCAATCAGGCCGCCCGATGAAGCAGGAACCCGGTACTGCGCGAGCAGCTATCACCCAGTAATGGGAATCCCCCTCCTGTGACGCGAAGCGCTAAGGTGGGGGAGGATGTCAAGCTCGCACCCCTGATAGGGATTGATGGAGCGACTGAAGGGAAGATCCGGCGAATCGTTGTAGCTGATGATGCTGCGGGCGCTGATCTCCGTCACCTCGGTGCGGGGAGCGCTGGCGGCAAATGCCGCGTCCCAGTCGCTCTGACTCCAGCCGTCGTCAACGGTTTCTATTTGCGGGCCGCTGAAGCGGTGCTCGACATTGTGGTTCGCGCCTCGTCCTGCCATCACATCACCAATGCACTGTTTATATATACAGTTATTTTGCTGTGTCGCCCGTCAAACTGCAAGTTCGCAAAGAGCGACCCCATGAAAGAGGGTGAACCCAGGTGATCTCCTGCTTGATCTGTTGCTACATTTCGTTTACATAGACGAAATGCGAACCAGATCACGGAAAATGTCATGCAACCTACTATCGCCCGCTGGCTCTTCATCGCCCTCATTGCGCTGGTCATCTGGCGTCTGATCCCGCTCTCCACTGAGCAGGAGCTGGCGGCGGCCAACCGCGCCTGGCGGACAGGGCACTTTGATGAGGCGACCCGGATCTGGACGCCGCTGGCGGAGCAGGGCCAGCCACGGGCACAGGCGCTGATGGGTTGGAGCCATGAAGTGGGGCAGGGGAGCGAGCAGGATATGGATCGCGCCATCCGACTCTATCGTCAGGCTGCGCAGGCGGGGGACGCTTTCGGCCAGTATCGGCTGGGAGAGGTCTATCTGCGCGGGGCCGGGGTGAAGCGGGATCTGCACGAGGCGTTTCGCTGGATGGAGCTGGCAGCCAGGAACGGTGATGTGCCCGCCATGCTGAAGGTGGGCATCCTGCAACTGATGGGGGTCAACGGGCGGGTTGAACTGGCCGAGGCGAAGCAGTGGCTCTATCAGGCCTCGCAAAAGGGCAACAAGATGGCACTCCAGGTGTTGCAGGAGATGGCGCTGGCCGAGGAGGGGCGCAGCGCCTTCGATTTCAATGGCCACTCTTTTCTGAACGCCGGTTAGGGATCAACGGCTGGCGGTGACTTTGCCGGGCGTCACGTCGGTGACATAGAGGGTACTGCGCTCGGCACTGTGGACGATGCTGCATACCTCCCGCTTGCTGCCATCTTAAATGCGAAAGGGGACTCCCTCCGACGTAGGTGGGAGGGGAATTTCGCCGGGGCGTCAGCCCCGCTGGTTTTGAATGTATTGCTTGATCACCTCTAACGGCGCACCGCCGCAAGAGCCCACAAAGTAAGAGCATGACCA